>NZ_JBHSQJ010000075.1:295-97488 GCF_042658505.1 Streptacidiphilus monticola
GGGGGTTGCTACTGACGGACCGTCAGGAGCGGGTCGCCGCGCGGCGGCGGCGCAGGGCCTGGAGGCCGAGCAGGCCGCCGACGAGGGCGAGGGCACCGCCCCCGGCCGCCTCGGTGAAGCTGGGGCCGCTCACCGAGCCGCCGACGCCCGCGTGGACCGAGCCCTCGGGCTCGCTGCTGACGACCCAGAAGCTGCCCTCGATCTCGCGGCCGTCGTCACACCGTCCCTCGACTCCGTAGCGGCCAAGGTCGGCGTCGCGCGGTACCCGGAACGCGCCGGTCAGGCCCTCGCCCGTCTCGTGCTTGAGCCACACCTTGTGGCTCACTCCGTCCACGACGATCCGCACCCAGGCCGGGCCCTCGTCGGACCGGCACGACTCCGTGCTGAGCCAGACGGTGTGGCCCCGGTGCACCGCGTGGGGGGACGCCTCGACCTGGCCGGAGTGGTCCTCGGCCATGGCGGTGGGAGCCATGAGGCCGAGTGAGGCGATGGCGGTGACGGCAGCCGCGGCGACGCGAGATGCGCGCATGTGGTTCCTCCTTGGTGGCGCAGCCGCAGGGCATCCGGCTCTGCGTCAGTTCCTACTGCGCCATGCCGCTTGACCATCACCAGTCACACCCGTCACATAAACGGATAAAGACTCCATAAGCTCTGAATGTGTATGAATACGGAGGAAGCTTTGCATGCCCGTCCTCCGATCGGCGCGTCTCCATCCCCTGTGGGATCACTGACTCGTGCGCCCCGTGCGCCCCGTGCCGCCCCGCGGGCCGCGCGGCGGCACCGGCGGACCAAGGAGGCGGACTCGGCCGCCGTTGGTATGACCCCGTCCGCTCGAACGGCGCGGCAGCGGCAGCCGATATGCGGTGATATGTCCACAATCATGGCACCCCGCAGGCCGACGCCCCGGCTCCGAGCCGGCAGAGGAGGTCCGAGCCGATGCATTCCGAACCGCAGCCCTCGTCCGCAGGTGCCGCCCGGACTCGCACCCGACCGGTGCTGGGTCGGCGCGGCCGCGTCGTCCGGGCGGTGATCGCCGCCCTGGCACTGGTGGCGGGGTGGCAGATGTTCACCGACGGGACGCACGGTTCCGCACCGCCCCAGCCGGCCGCGGTGGACGGTATCCAGGCCACCGGCAGCCCCCGGGCCGGCGCGTCGGCGGCTGTGGCGCCGGGGCTGCCGCCCTCGCCGCCGACGCGGATCGTCATCCCCGCCATCCAGGTGAACGCCCCGATCATCGCAGTGGGCCTGGACGCGTCCAGCCACCTGCTGCCGCCCCCGGAGGACAACCGAAACCTCGCGGGCTGGTACAAGAACGGCCCCACGCCCGGCAGTTCCGGCAACGCCGTCATCGACGGCCATGTGGACACCATGCAGGGACCGGCGGTCTTCTGGGGCCTGGGTGCCCTGCACAAGGGCAACATCGTCCAGGTGCAGCGCGCCGACCGCACCACCGCCGTCTTCACCATCGACGCCATCGAGGTCTACAGCTCCAGCGACTTTCCCTCCGCCCGCGTCTACGGCCCGACCACCAGGCCGGAGCTGCGCCTGATCACCTGCGGCGGCGGCTACACGAAGAAGACCGGCTACCTCGGCAACGTCGTCGTCTTCGCCCACCTCACCGGGAGTCTGCGGCCGACCTCCTGACGGCATGTCACGGACGGTCCGGGGCGGTGTGGCCCAGATCACCCGGGCCGGCCGGCAACGTTCTTCGCAGCAGCGGCAACTGAGGGGCGACATCTCATCCCCAGGTTCGCGAAGGACGGGACATGAAGAAGACGACGCCGGTGCCCATGCGCCACCGCCGCCGCAGGCGCGGACCGGCGGCGAGCGTGCCGGTCGTGCTGGTCCTCGCCGCGGCCGGTCTGGTCGGCTGGCTGCTGGCGGCGCCGACGCCGGCCCACCGGAGCGAGGCCCTCGGGGTCTCCGCCTCGTCCGCCGTCGTCGGCCAGGCGGGGGGCGCCCCCCCCCGGGNAGGCGGCGTCCGCCCCCTCCGGAGTCGGCCGGCCGAGCGCCGCGTCGGCCGCGGCCTCCCCGATTCCCACGCCCAAGGCCGTCGCCTCGTCCCGAACCCCTCGCGCAACTCCCGCACCCTCGGCCGGTACCGGCCTGACGACGAGTCAGGGCGCAGTTCCGGCGGGCAGGATCGAGCCGGGCGTCGCCTACCACGGGGTCGCCACGTCCTACGCCGCCGGGGACGGCAACGGGGCCTGCCTGTTCGGGCCCAGCAGCACCATGATGATCGGGGCGATGAACGCCACGGACTACCAGACGGCACGGGCCTGCGGCGCGTACGTCCAGGTCCGGGCGGCCAACGGGGCGTCCGTCACCGTGCGGATCACCAACGAGTGCCCGCTGCCCTGCGCGCCCGGGCAGATCGACCTGAGCCGGCAGGCCTTCGCCGCGCTGGCCGATCCCTCCCTGGGGCGGATCCCGATCACCTGGCGGCTGGTGAGTCCCGCCGCGGCCGGGACGATCTCCATCCGCTACAAAGGCGGGTCCTCGCAATGGTGGTGCGGCATCCAGGTGATCGGCCACCGCAACCCGGTCGTCCTGCTGGAGGTCAAGGCGCACGGGAGCTGGCGGCGGCTTCCCCGAACCGACTACAACTACTTCCTGTCCGCCGACGGCACGGGCTGCGGGGGCACGATCAGGGTGACCGACATCTACGGGCAGCGGTTGGTCATCGCGGGCCTCGCGGTGCGACCCGACGTGGTGCAACCGACAGGGGTCCAGTTCGCCCAGCACTGACGCGGGCGGACGGGGCCTTCCCGTCCGCCCGCTCCCGTCGTCGTCAGCGACGCCCGGGGGCGAACGTCAGCGCCGGGACGGCGTTGTGAACCAGCGTCAGGGCCTGCTCGGGCCACCAGGTGCCGGCCGGGGGATCGACGATGCCGTACTCGGGGTCGACGGTGCCGCCGGGGATGTTCCGGTTGCACTGGCCGTCGGACTGGCCGACGGTCTTGATCCAGAGATAGGCGTCCGCCAACGGCACTCCGGTGTCGGCGGTCGGCCGGTCGCCGATGCCGCGGCCGGGCGGGTTGCACCAGATCTGCGGGTCACCGGTGTACCGACCCGCCGGCGGCGTCCAGGCGCCCTGTCCGTTGCGGCTGGTGTCGACGACGAAGTGCGCCAGCTGGTCGGCGGGTTGGGACCCGACGTTCTGCTGGAACCACTGGTCCGTCCAGTGCCACGTGCTCGGGTCGTCCGCGTTGACCGAGTCGCCGGGCAGGCCGTCGTTGGGCGCGCTCGGGGAGTAGTACTGGCTGGCGCACCAGTCCGCGTGCCCGTGCGCGTAGGCCGGGCCCTTGGTGGCGAACCACAGGCAGTTGGACACCCAGGTGCCGTAGTGGTCGGCCAGGTCGGTGGCGAAGAAGTTGGACACGTTCAGGGAGAAGCCCTGCGCGTGCTCGACCCCCGCCTGCAGCAGGCGCTGCGCGATGGCGCCCACGCTCTGCCAGTGGCTGTTGCCCGCGTCCAGGTAGACGACCGTGCCGGGCTGCTGCTCCAGCGCGTCGACGGCGTAGTTGAGGTCGGCGAGACGCCCGGCGGTCAGCGTCCCCGTCGGGTCGGTGGTGGGGGAGCAGTCCTGCGGGAGGTTGGCCAGCGCGTCCGGTTCCAGGACGACGACCGCCTTGGCGCGGCCGATGCCGCGGGCGAAGGCGGCGATCCAGGCCTGGTAGTCGGCGTCGGACTGGGCGCCTCCCGACGAGTACTGGGAGCAGTCCCGCCCGGGGATGTTGTAGGCGACCAGCACCGGGACCGTGCCCGTGGCGCTCGCGCGGTGGACGAGGGTCCGGGTCTCGCGCTCGACCTGGGCGGGGGTGCCGTCGGTGAACCAGTGGGCCTCGGGCCAGGAGGCGAGTTCGGCCATGGCGGTGGCGCCGGCCAGGTCGTGTCCGCGGAGGTCGGTGAGCGTCTGCTGGGCCGCGTCGCTGTGCGGCTCGACGTAGAAGCGGGTGTCGGCGGGCAGGGTGTGCCCGGTGTCCGGCTGGGGCTGCGCCTGGGCCGGGTAGGCGATGCCGGCGAGGAGGGCGGTGACGGCGAGGGGGAGCAGGGGGCGCGGCAGGCGGCGCTTCACGGGGTTGTCCTCTTTCATGTCAGTAGCCGTAGATCAGCTTGTAGGCGACGTCGGGCAGGAACTGCCCGGCCGTCGATCCGGTGCCGGTGCCGCAGTTGCCGTCCGACTCGCCGGGGGTCTTGATCCAGAGCAGCATTTCGGCGCCGCCGCCCAGTTGGGTGGGCGTGCCGATCCTGCGGCCGGACGGGTTGCACCAGTTGCCGTCGGATCCGTTGCCGTTGCGGCTGGTGTCGACGACGTAGGGCTTGGTGTAGCCGTAGGACGACTTGAGCGCCGCGTTGACGGCGTCGCCGTAGGCGGTGTTCTGGGCGGTGGTGTAGAAGTTGGACACGTTCAGGGAGAAGCCGTGGGCGCCGCTCACCCCCGCCGCGGCGAGGTGCTGGGCCATGGTCGACGCGCTCAGCCAGCCGGGGTTGCCGGCGTCCAGGTACACCCAGGTGTTCGGGGCCTTGGCGTTGAACTGCGCGATGGCGTTGCTCAACAGCCCGTTGCGCTCGGAGATCTGAGCGGACGTCATGCAGCTCTCGTCGCCGAGCGAGTCGGGTTCCAGGACGACCACGGCCGGGCGGGTGCCGATGCCGGAGGCGAAGGCGGCGATCCAGGTGTTGTAGGCGGCGTCGGAACCGGCCCCGCCGCCGGACTGGCCCGCGCAGATGTCGCGGTTGGGGATGTTGTAGGCGACGAGGATCGGGAGCTTGTGCGCGGCGGCGGCCGCGCCGACGAACGCGCCGGTCGCGGTGCCGATGGTGCCGCTCCAGTTGCCGAACCAGCGCGCCATGGGCACGGCGGCGATGGACGAGCGGATGGCGGCGGTCCGGCCGTCATTGGGGTTGGCGTTGACCCACTGCTGGGGAGTGGAGTTGGGGTCGACGTAGAAGCCGCTGGTCATGGTGGTGGGGTCGGCCGCGAAGGCGGTCCCGGAGTGGACGGCGGACAGCAGGGCGGTCAGCGCTGTCGCCAGCAGCAGGGACAGACCGCGACGGGGGTGGCGCATGGCTCCTCCGCTGGGTGGGAGTGGGAGTGGCAAGGGGCGGCTCGAAAACTGGAAGCGCTTCCAGTGCGACAGATGCTGGGGTGCGCCGGGGTCGGTGTCAAGAAGTCGCGCGTAAGTTACCTGAGGAAACAGCACCTGCCGGGCAGACGGGTGCGCAGGGGCGCTCTGGCCACTGCGGGCCGGTGACGGCTAGGCTGTGGAAGCGCTTCCAGTCGGCCAGGCGCCGGTCGGGCGAACGGCGCTGAACCGCCCGTGGCACGATGACCCTTGCCCCCCCAGCCTCGACAGGAGGATCGCCCAGCCCATGGAGACGTCGTCACGCCGGCAGCCGACGCTGGACGAGGTCGCCGCGCGCGCCGGGGTCTCCCGCGCTGCGGCCTCCCGCGTCATCAACAACGTGCCGCACGTGAGCGCGGCGAAGCGCGCCGCGGTGGAGGAAGCGGTCCGGGAGCTCGGCTACGTTCCGAACAACACCGCCCGGGCGCTGGCGAGTCGGCGCACCGGGACGGTCGTGCTCGCGGTGTCCAGCGACGAGCCGGGGCTGTTCGCCGATCCGTTCTTCGCCGAGGTCACCGTAGGCGTCAGCTCCTTCCTGGAGCAGACCGACCTCGAACTGGTCCTGCTGCTGGCGAACACCGCGCGGGGTAAGGAGCGTCTGCGCCGCCTGCTGAGCTCGCACCGAGCCGACGGCGTGATGCTCATGGCGCTGCGCGGTGACGACCCCCTGGGACGGCTCGCCGAGCAGACCGAACTCCCGGTCGTCTTCGGCGGGTTGCCGATGGCGGGCACGCCCCGCTGGTACGTGGACCCGGACAACCGGGGCGGTGGCCGGCTGGCGGCCGAGCACCTCGTGGGCAGGGGTCGCCGCCGGATCGCGATGATCACCGGCCAGCCCGACCTGCAGGCCGCCGTCGCCCGCGCGCAGGGCTTCCGCGAGGCGCTGACCCTGGCCGGGCTGTCCCCTGCCGGGGTGGAGGCGGGCCACTTCACCCAGACGGGCGGGGAGGCCGCGATGGAGCGCCTGCTGGCCGAGCAGCCCGACCTCGACGCCGTGTTCGCCGCGAGCGACGGGATGGCCCTGGGCGCGATGCGGGCGCTGCGCCGGCACGGCCGGCGGGTCCCCGAGGACGTCGCGGTCGTCGGCTTCGACGACCTGGCCGGTGCGCTGTACTCCGATCCGCCGCTGACGACGGTGCACCAGCCGGTGCGGGCGCTCGGCCACGAGATGGCCCGGAGCCTGGTGGCAGCGGTCGAGGGTGAGGACCCGAACCCGCTCATCCTGCCGACCCGTCTGGTGGTGCGTGAGTCCGCGCCCTGACCGGCCCGGGGTGAAGGCGGGCGGTCCCTGGAGGAGCTGCTCGCCGGGGAGTTGGGTCCGTGGCGCCTCCGCGCCGTCAATCGGCTTGTTCTGCCGTGCCGTTGGGGCGACTACGGGTGGGTGGCGAGTCCGTCGAGGATGAGCGCGAGCATGTGCGGAGCGCGGTCCTCGGGGGTGGTGGCGGCGCGCCAGAGTGCGCCGGTCAGTTGGAGGAAGTCGGCGGGTTCGGCGTCCTGGCGGATGCTGCCGTCCTTCTTGCCGGCGTCGAACAGCTGGGTCAGCGCGGCCATGACCGGGCCGTAGCTCTGCTCCGCCGCGGCCTGGTGCGCGCCGGCGCTGAGCGCGTCGCCGAGGCCGTGCTTCTTGCGCATGGCCGCGACGAGGTCGGTGGTCCAGTGTCGCAGGGCTTCGCGGGGGGCCAGTCGGGCGAGCAGGTCGGGCACGGTGGCGGTGATCCGTGCGACCTCGTCCTGGTAGACGGCGAGGACCAGCGCCTCGCGGGTCGGGAAGTTGCGGTACAGGGTGCCCGCGCCGACGCCGGCCCGCTGGGCGATCTGGTTCATGGAGGCGGCGCCGTCCTCGGCGAACGCCTCGCGGGCGGCCGCGAGGATGCGTGCCCGGTTCTCGCGAGCGTCTGAACGAACCACAGGACCTCACCTTGCTAAGTGGAGAGCTCTCCATTACGGTAATCGGAGAGTTCTCCACTTACCTTAGAGGGGCGTCATGCACTACATCAAGCTCGGCACGACTGGCATGGACGTGTCACCCATTGCCATCGGCGCGATGACCTACGGCGAACCGGACCGCGGGCACCCGGTGTGGTCCAAGGGCGAGCAGGAGGCGCGCCCGCTCATCCGGCACGCGCTGGAGTCGGGGATCAACTTCTTCGACACCGCGAACATGTACTCCAACGGCTCCAGTGAGGAGATCCTCGGCCGGGCGCTCAAGGACTACGCCGACCGCGACGCCGTGGTGATCGCCACCAAACTCCGCCACCCGATGCGGCTGGGCCCCAACGGACGCGGTCTGTCCCGCAAGGCGATCATGACCGAGGTCGACCACTCGCTGCGCCGTCTCGGCACGGACTACATCGACCTCTACCAGATCCACCGCAACGACCGCTCCACCCCCTGGGAGGAGACCCTCGAAGCGCTCAGCGACCTGGTCAGGGCCGGCAAGGTCCGCTACCTCGGTGCCTCGTCCATGCACGCGTGGGAGTTCGCCAAGGCCCTGCACCTGCAGCGGCAGCACGGCTGGGCGCGGTTCGTGTCCATGCAGGACCACTACAACCTCCTCGCCCGGGAGGAGGAGCGGGAGATGATCCCGCTGTGCCTGGACGAGGGTGTCGGCACGATCGTCTGGTCGCCGCTGGCCCGCGGCCGCCTCGCCCGCGCCTGGGACGACGCCCGCTCGACCGCGCGCTCCGAGACCGACGGCGCCTACGCCGACCTGCTCTACTCGCCCGAACTGGAGGCGTCGAACCGCGCGATCGTCGACGCCGTCGGCCAGGTGGCAGCAGCGCGTGGTGTGAGCCGCGGGCAGGTCGCGCTGGCCTGGCTGCGCCGCCAGCCGGTCGTCACCGCGCCGCTGGTCGGCGCCGGCTCGACCCGGCAGATCGACGAGGCCGTGGCCTCGCTGGACATCGAGCTGACCGAGGAGGAGGTACGGGCCCTGGAAGCCCCGTACACGCCGCGGCACGACTGGCAGGGCGTGTCGGACGAGGCCGAGATGGAGGCCATCCGCCGCCGGGTGCCCGGAATGGCTCTGGCGTGACCCCCGTCCTCCGCCCAGGCGCCGCGGCCCGGGCCGGGGCCCTGCTCATCCTGCTCGGCCCGCTGGTGTCGTGGACCGCAGAGTTCGTCACCGCGGCCGCGTGGCAGGACCCGCCCTACTCGCCCTTCTACAACTGGGTCAGCCACCTCGGCCTGACCGGTCCACCGCAGAGGGCCTTCGGGCAGGTCGCCAACTCCCCACTGGGCGCGGTCATGGACGCCGGCTGGGTCGGCTACGGGACCGTGCTGGTGGTCGGAGCGCTGCTGGTCTTCGACCTGCGCGGGGGCCGCCGCCCGATCGTCCTGGTGACCCTCGCCGTCCTCGCCGGCGCCGGCGTCTCGCTCGTCGGCATCTTCCAGGGCTCCAACGCGGACGTCGCCAACGGGCTGATCGCCTTCCACACCATCGGCGCCCAGACGGTCATGGTCGCCGGGAACCTCATGGCCGTCGCTGTCGGCGTCAACGGCTCCCGCCTCGGGCTGAGTCGGCGGCGCTCCCTGGCGAGCATGACGCTCGGAGCCATCGGCCTGACCGCCTTCCCGCTGTTCATGGCCGACGCTCTCACCGGCTGGATGTGGGACATCGGCATGTTCGAGCGTGCCGTGATCTACCCGATCATGATCGGCCACGTCCTTCTCGGAAGCAGCCTGGCCACAGCCCAGCGGCGTCACGCGACGCGCCCGCTGCCGCTTCCCGATCCCCGCGTCGCGAACGGAAGGAGACTCGGATGACCCGGGTACTGGTCACCGGCGGCACCGGCTTCGTCGGAAGCTGGTGCGTCCTGGCGCTGCTCGAAGCAGGCCACGACGTCCGCACCACCGTCCGCGACCTGCGTCGCGAACCACCACTGCGGTCCTGGCTCCACGTCGCCGCGCCGTTCGACGACGACCGGCTCGACGTGGTGCGCGCCGACCTCGAAAGCCCCGACGGGTGGCAAGAGGCGGTCCACGACTGCGAGTTCGTCCTCCACGTCGCCTCCCCGACGCTGCGCCGCGCGCCCGCCGGCGACGACGACCTCGTGGTCCCCGCCCAGCAGGGCGTGCTGCGCGTGCTGCGCGCCGCGCGCGACGCCGGCGTCCGCCGGGTCGTGCTGACGAGCGCTTTCGGTGCCGTCGGGATCGGACACCCCCGACGCTCGGCCCCGTTCACCGAGGAGGACTGGACCGACGTCCACAGCGACATTCCGCCCTACCAGCGGTCCAAGACGCTTGCCGAGCGCGCCGCCTGGCAGTTCGTCAGGGAGGAGGGCGACGGTCTCCAACTGGCGGCCGTGCATCCCGTGGGCGTCCTCGGGCCGCTGCTGGGCCCGGACGACCCGCCGTCCCTGCGGGTGGTGCGCAGGATGCTCGAGGGACGCATCCCCGCGTGCCCGCCCTTCGGGATGGGCTACGTCGACGTGCGCGACGTGGCGGACCTCCACCTGCGCGCGATGACCGATCCGGCCGCCGACGGGGAGCGCTTCCTCGCGATCGCCGGCCACAGCCTGCGGCTGCTCGACATCGCCCGAATCCTGCGAAGCCGCCTGGGGGAGCGCGCGTCCAAGGCCCCGACCCGCGAAATGCCGGTCTGGCTCGCCCGCGCGCTGGGCGCTGTCAACCCGGAGCTGCGGCTGCTGCGGCACCAGCTCGGGCGTGACCTGGACGCCACGAGTGCCAAGGCGGAGAAGCTCCTGGGGTGGCGGGCGCGGCCCATGAGGACACCGTCGTGGACACCCCCGAGAGCCTCCTGGCCCACGGCATCGGCAACTGACCGTCCCCGTACGGCCCCCGGTCGGGGGAAGCTCCTCCCATGCCTCCCCGGTGATGGTGCCCTCGGGTGAGGTTCCGCGTGTCCATGACCCAACGCGATGCCCAGGACGGCGTTCTGACGCAGCATCAGGCGGAAGCGGAAGCAGAGCTTCGACCTGATGACGGGAGAGCCTGGATGGAACGTCGCGGGATTCGCCGATTCGGCACCATCGCCCTGGCGGCAATGATCGCGGGCGCCGCCGGCGCGCCGGCGCTGTTCGCCGATGAGTCCACGGTGTCCGTGAACGCGCTGCGCACAGGGTGGGACAGCAACGAGCCCGCACTCTCGCCGGCAGCGGTGCCGGCGGTGAAGCAGCTGTTCAACACCTCCGTCAACGGGCAGGTCTTCGCCCAGCCGCTCGTGGTCAACGGCGTCGTCATCGTGGCGACCGAGACCAACCACGTCTACGGCATCGACGCGGTCACAGGGAAGATCAAGTGGACCCGTTCCCTGGGACCGGCCTGGCCCTCGTCCGCGATCGGCTGCGGCGACCTGACCCCCTCCGTCGGCGTCACCTCCACCCCGGTCTACGACCCGAGCACCGGGTACGTCTACCTCACCGCGAAGGAGAACAACGGGACCGACGCCCGCCACCCCAACTGGTACGTCCACGCGGTCAAGGCGACGACCGGCGCGGAGCGCGGCGGCTGGCCGGTGCGGGTGGCGGGCGCGCCCGTCAACGACTCCGCCCACCGCTTCAACGCCTTCACCGCCATGCAGCGCCCCGGCCTGCTGCTGATGGGCGGCTCGGTGTACGCGGGCTTCGCCGCCCACTGCGACATCGGCCCCTACGTCGGCTACATGCTGGGCGTCAACACCGTCACCCGCAAGCAGACGCTGTGGTCCAGCGAGGCGGGTACCAGCAACGGCATGGGCGGCATCTGGATGAGCGGCGGCGGGCCGGTCTCCGACGGCGCGGGGCGGATCTTCGTCGCCACCGGCAACGGCATCTCGCCCGGGGCGGCACCCTACAACCGGCCTCCCCGCCAGCTGGGCGATTCCATCGTCCAGCTGGGCGTCAACCGCGACGGGTCGCTGGCGGCACGGCAGTTCTTCAGCCCGGCCAACGCGCCGACGCTCGCCGCGCACGATACCGACCTCGGTTCCGGCGGCCTGGCGGTGCTGCCCCAGCCGTACTTCGGCAACAGCGCCCACCCCCACCTGATGGTGCAGGTGGGCAAGGACGGCCGGGTGTTCCTGCTCAACCGCGACAACCTCGGCGGCCGGTCCACCACCACCGACCACGTCCTCGGCGTCACCCGGCTGCCGGCCGGCGTCTGGGGTCACCCGGCGGTGTGGGGCGGGAACGGCGGCTGGGTCTACGTCACCGAGAGCCGCAGCCCCGGCCGGGTGGTCGCACTGCGGTACGGCGTCAACAGCAGGGGCGTGCCGACGCTGACCCAGGCCGGCACCAGCACCCAGAGCTTCGGCTACACCTCCGGCTCGCCGGTGGTCACCTCCACCGGGACCGTCGCCGGCTCCGCCGTCGTCTGGGTCGCCTACTCGACCGGGGGCTACGGCACCGGAAAGCTCTTCGCCTATCGCGCGGTCCCGGTGAACGGTGTGCTGCAGCCGCTGTTCCGGACGCCGCTGCCGCTGGGTGCCATGACCAAGTTCCAGGTCCCGGCGACCTCCGGCGGTCGCGTCTACGTCGGGACCAACGGCCACCTCATCGCCTTCGGCTGACCTCCGGCCGACAGCAGCACCGAGGAGTTCACCATGCGCCATCTCATCGCCCCCCTGGCCGCCGCCTGCGCCCTGGCCGTTGCCCCGCTGGGCAGTTGGACCGCGTGCGCCGCGCCCGCACCGCCGCCGCTGACCGTCCAGGTGGAGGACAGCCCGGACCTGGGCCGGGTCCTGGCGGACCTCCAGGGGCACACCCTCTACCGCTACGACCTCGACACCACCTCGGCCATCGCCTGCACGGGCGAGTGCACGCGGACCCGGCCCCCCTTCCCGTACCACCCCGGCGAAGTGCTGGCGCTGCCGCCGGGCATCGCCGGGACGCTGGGCGAGGTGCGCCGTCCGGACGGCAGTGAGCAGATCACCTACGACGGCGCGCCGCTGTACACCTGCACCGGCGACCACTTCCCCGGCGACACCAACGGCAACGGCGGCCACTGGCACGCGATCCAGCCCCCGAACGCCCCCGGGCACTGAGCCGCCTTTCGCTGCGCCCGGCGATCGCGGCACGGGCCGTCGCGGCGACGGCCCGTCCAACGACCACACGCCCGCCCCGCTCAGCGCACTCAGGCAGTGCGGGCTGCGGGCCACCCTCATCAACGAGGGGACAGTACGCCGCCGCCTACCCGGCTACCCGCGGTCGGCTGCCGTGCCGGCTCCCGGCAGCCGGACGGCGGCCGCCGTCCGGCCCCCTGCGAACGCGACGACCTCCGGGTCGTCGCCCACGGCCACCGCGTGGCCGACGGCCCGCATCATCGGCAGGTCTGACGGATGGTCACCGAACGCGACGCACGCGGCGGCGTCCACCGCCGGGTAGCGGGCCAGCACCCGGCGCACCGCCGCCGCCTTCGCCTCCCCGATCATCGGCTCGGCCACCGCCCCGGTGAACCGTCCCGCCACGATCTCCGGCTCGGTGCACACCACGAGCCCGGCGCCGACCCGCGGCGCCACGGGAGCCAGGCACGGCCAGAACGAACCCGACACCAACACCACCAGCGCCCCGGCCGCCTGATGCTCCCTCAGCGCCGCCAGCGTCTCGTGCACCCACAGGCCGCCGCCCCGCTCCAGCTCGGCGAACCACCGGGCACCGGCCGCCGTCACCTCGGCGACGTCCTCCCCGGCGAACGCCCGGAAGAAGGCCCGGTTCCCGCCGGGCCGCCCCGCCCGGGCCGCGACTTCGAGCACCGACTGCCGTGTCCGCTCGACGCGTTGACGCGCCTGCTCGGCTCCGTGCCGCTCGGCCCAGAAGAACCGCAGGAACGACCACAGGCTCGTCCCCGCGAGCAGCGTGTCGTCCACATCGCTGAACACCAGATACGCCGGCGCCGGCTGCGCCGCCCCGGCCCCGGATTCCGACACCGCATCCCCCCACGCGACAAGGGAGAGGCCACGCAGATGACCTCCCCGCGACCTCTCCACCGCAGAGCCTAGGCAATCGCGCTGCCGTCGTGCCCTGTCCGTCCGGCATGCGAACCGCCCGGCCGCCGCCGCGCCGCGCCCGCGCCCGCCCGGTGAACGGACCCGCTCGGCCTCGGCGGGCACCGCATCGATCAGGAATCGAGAAGCCGGCGCCTGTCGGGCGGACCTAACGTGAACATCACGCGCACCGGCGCGAAGAAGTGATCCTGACGAGGAGGACGGCATGTCGTACACCGTGGACTTCGAGAACGTCTCCACCACCGGCCTGGAGTCGTCTCCGGTGGCGGAGGCCCTCGCCGGACTGCGTGCGAACGAGGCGCGGTATTTCAGGAACAAGTTCGGCCACGTCTTCACGGTCACTCCCGCCGACGAGGCACCGGACGTGCTCGAGTGGGTGCATCGCATCCTCGCCGAGGAGCGGGACATCGTCATCGCCTCCCGGCCCCTTGAGGTGACCTCCTTCGAGGTCGACGGCACGCGCATGGCGTACGTGTTCTACGAGTCCGGCCTGTCCGTCAACGTGATGTACGGGATCGAGGACGGGACGAAGCGCGCCGTGGGGTTCAAGCTCTCGGAAGGCATGGAGGTTCCCGAGGAGCTGGCGACGCGCTTCAAGTTCGCCCGTCAGAAGTCCCGGCTGGCCGGTGTGATCCGCGGCTCCTACTTCGTGATCAAGGGCGAGTACTGAGCGGGCCCGGCCGGGCCCGGCTACGCCTCCGACGGCGCCCGGTCGCCCGAGCGCAGCGTCAGCAGGGTGATCTCGCTCGGGGCGAAGACACGGAACGGCGGGCCCCAGAAGCCGGTGCCGCGGCTGGTGTAGAGCTGGGTGCGCTCGCCGTGGCGGCTCAGCCCGTGCACCACCGGCTGGTCCAGCCGGACCAGGAAGTTGAAGGGCCAGATCTGGCCGCCGTGGGTGTGCCCGGAGACCTGCAGGTCGACCCCGGCGGCCGCCGCCCGGTGCACGTACTTGGGCTGGTGGGCGACGAGCAGGACCGGCAGGTCGGGGTCCGCCCCTGCCAGCGCCCCGGGCAGGTCGGCCCGGTGCCCGGCCAGGCCGGAGGACTCCGCGGTCACGTCGTCCACTCCCGCGAGCACGAGGGCGTCGCCGCCGCGCTCGACCACCACATGGCGGTTGTGGAGCGGTTCCCAGCCCAGTCGGCCCATCCGGTCGAGCCAGCCCTGGGCCTCGCTGGAGTACTCGTGGTTCCCGGTGACGTATACCTTCGCCAGCTGTGACCGGATCGTCCCGAGCGGGGCGGACTGGTCGCGGCGCTGTCGCGCGGTGCCGTCGGCGATGTCGCCCGCGTGGACCACGACGTCCGCGTCGAGTGCGTTGACCGCGGCGGCCACCCGTGCGGACCAGCGGGAGCGGTCGATGGGCCCGAAGTGGGTGTCGGCCAGTACGACGACCCGGGTCCCGTCCAGGCCGGCGCCGAGGCGCGGGATCCGGACGTCCAGCCGCTTGACCGCCGGTACGCGCATGGCCTCGTAGTGTCCCCACCCCAGCAGCACGGCAGCGACCGCGGTGACGGTGACCGCGACGGCCCGGGCCCGGCCGGTGCCGCCGACGTCGAGGCCGGCCAGCAGGAGGTCCACCAGGCCGCCGAGCACCGACCAGGTGAACAGCACCCAGACGATCCCGAGGCTGGTGTCCGCGATCCGCGCGGCCCGGTCGGCCCGCCGCGGGCCGTGGCCCGCAACCATCAGGAACGGGAAGAAGACCAGCCAGGCGGCGCAGACGAGCGTGCCGGTGAGGAAGACCGGGAAGGGCCAGTCGGCGCCGGAGGCGAACAGCGTCCACCAGGGTGGCAGACACAGGATCAGCAGGACGAGCACGAGCACGGCCAGGCGCCGGGCCAGCGAGCGCCTCCGCCCAGGGCGGTCGTGCCCGACGGCCGCCTCGGCGGTCGGCGCGGTGAGGGTCTCGACATCAGGCCCGGCGGCGACGGCTGCGGCCGTCGCGCCGTCCGACTCGAGCTCCGACCCGGATCTGCTCCCCGCCACTGCCTCGCCCCTCACGTCGACTCACCCGGTCCACCGGCCCCCTGGAGGGCACGCGAGCAACCGGTCACGCATGAAGCGTACGAGGCGGGTACGGGCGCCGGGAACCGGCCTCGTCAGGTGTCGTGCGGGAGCGGCGAGGTGACGGCGTGTCCGCCGAGCGCGCAACCCCGTCCGCGCTCCGTCGGTGCTTCCGCGCGCCTGGGCGGGGCGCTCGGCGTGCGTGGGACGGTGGACCGGTTGGCGTGAACGGGACTGCCAGGGGGGACGTATGACGCGGCGTTGGCTGGTGACGGGGTGCTCGTCGGGACTGGGCCGCGCGCTCGCCGAGGCGGCGGCAGGTGCCGGTGACGTGGTGGTCGCCACGGCCCGCAAGCCCGACGCGCTGGAGGAGTTGGTGCGGGCGTGGCCCGACCGGATCGTGCCGCTGGCGCTGGACGTGCGCGACGCCGCGCAGTGCGAGGAGGTCGTGCGGGTCGCGGTGGACCGCCTCGGCGGCCTGGACGTACTCGTCAACAACGCCGGCAGCGGGGTGTTCGGGGCCGTCGAGGAGGTCGGCGACGCCGAACTGCACGACCAGTGGGAGACCCTGGTGGCCGGCCCCTGGCGGCTGATCCGCCTGCTGCTGCCGCACCTGCGGGCCCAGGGGGCGGGGCACATCGTCAACGTCTCGTCCCTCGCCGGACGGATGGCCTTCCCCGGCCTGTCCGCCTACGTGGCGGGCAAGTTCGCGCTCGAGGGCATGAGCCAGGCGCTGGCCGCCGAGACGGCGGCCTTCGGCGTCCGGGTCACCGTCGTCGAGCCGGCCGCGTACGCCACCCACTACGGCAGCGCCCTGGCGGAGGCCCGGCACCGGATCCCCGTCTACGCGGAGGCGACCGGAGGCATGCTGGCCGCGCTGCGCGGGCTGGAGGGATCGGAGGACGCGGGGCGTCCGGCGGACTTCGCCCAGGCCGTCCTTGGCATCGTCGCGGCGTCCGGCCCCACGCCGCTGCGCGTACCGCTGGGGCCCGGCGCGCTGGACCTCGTCGCCGCCGCCGACGCTGCCGCCCCGGCCGACCTCGCGGCCGCCCGCGACGTCACGGCGGCGATGCTGCCGGTGCCGCCGTCCGGCGTCTGAGCGGTGCCGCCGTCCGGCGTCTGAGCCCGGACGCGTCCGCGCTCGCTCGCGCCAAGTCGCGGCGGAGGCAGGCGATTTGACGTGGCGATGGCTGGGGCGGCACGTCCCGGGCCCGGAGGTCTCTGCCACGGGCGCCCCCGGCACCCTCAACTGGTCACGGTCGCCGACGGCAGGTCAGCCGGTGTCCGCCGGACCGAGTCGGCGGCGCCGCGGCGTGACGGTCGTCGCGGAGCTCTCCCGTAGGTCCGGTGCGGTGGCGGCGGCGCGCCGGTACCAGCGCCCGTAGCGGGCGGCGAGCATCGCGGCCGACGCGCCGTGGAGGAGCACGCTCAGTCCGATGGTGGCCGCGACCACCCGGCTGATCAGGTCCACGCCGTGAATGTGCTCCTCGGCGACCAGGAGCCCGAACACGACCGAGGCGAGACCCCGTGGGCCGAACCAGCCGATGTAGGCCAGGCTCGGCGCCCTGAGTCCGCTTCCGATCAGGGCGACGGCGACCGGCAGCATCCGGACCACCGTCAGGCTGAGGACGGCGTAGGTGAGGATCCGCCAGTCGAGGTGCTCGAGCGTCGGGCCGAGCAGCACGGCTCCGAAGAGCAGCAGGCTCAGCATGGCGAGCAGGCCGCCGAGGTCCTCGGCCAGCTCGGTCGTGCGGGACACCTCGTCCGGCTGAGGGTCGTCCCGCCGCAGGGCGTAGGCGAAGGCGAAGCCGGCCACCCAGGCACCGATGAAGCCGCTCCCGTTGGTGACCGCCGACAGGGCGTACGCGGCGGCGGCCGTGGCGAGCACATAGACCGGACGCCAGTCGGAGGCGACCCAGCGGTGGTTCAGGGACAGGACCAGGAGCCGGCCGCCGATACCGCCGACCGCCAGGCCAAGGGCCGGGCTGAGCAGCAGCGCCCGCCAGAACGTGTCGGCGACACCCTGGTGCGCGTAGGAGGTGCCGGGTACCGCGGACAGGAAGAGCACGAAGAAGGGCAGCACCAGGCCGTCGTTCAGCCCGCTCTCCACGTTGAGCGTCTGCCGGACCAGACCTGGGACGCGGGTGTCGGAGATGGCGCTCTTGCCGAGCGCGGCATCGGTGGGGGCGAGGACCGCGCCGACGAGCGCCAGTTCCCATACGGTCAGACCGGGCAGCAGCGGCCAGGCGAGGAGCCACCCGGCGCCGATGGTGAGGAGCAGCCCGACGGACAGCAGCCGCATGGGCAGCGCGCCGCCACTGCGCAGATCCGCGGGGCGCACGGTGGTCGCGTCCGTGAACAGCACCAAGGTCAGGGCGGTCTCCACGAGCGTGCGCAGCGGCTCGGTGTCGTGCCGCAGGCTCACCAGGTCGAGGCCCACCGGGCCCAGGGCGATGCCGCAGCCGACGAAGACCATGGCGGCGGACACCGGCGAGGCGGCCAGTCGTCGCGAGACGAGCGCATAAGCCGCGGCGACCCCGGAGACGGCGGCGACAGCCCAGCTCCCGCTGGTCACGGTCCATCGCTTCCCCGTCGCTCGCAGCGCCGATCCCGTGCGCCCACTCTGCGCCACTCGGAGCGCTGCCGGCGGGAGCGACACGAAACCGCGGGCAGATGTCCGCACACCGCGGCGACGCCGGTCCCGCGTCAGCCGGTCGGGGCTGTGCGCTCACCCGTCCGGCCGCCTTCGACCGCGCCGGGAAGGTCCTGGTCGTGTGCCCACCCTAGATTCGGAGGCATCCGTACCGGTCCATGCGCGGGGTCCCCGACCGCCCCTCCCCACCGCGTGGCGAGCGAAGGGCAGGCCATGACCGAGCGCCCCAACATCCTGCTGATCGTCACCGATGAGGAGCGCGTCCGGCTGCCGCGGCCGCAGGGGTACTGCCTGCCCGCCCGGGAGCGGATCGCCTCCCGGGGGACCACCTTCGAGCGTTACTACACCGCCTCCGCGCAGTGCAGCTCGGCGCGGTCGGTCATCTACACGGGCCAGCACCTGCCGATCACCGAGATCTACGACAACGACAACATGCCGTACATCCGCCCGCTCGATCCCGAACTGGGCACCCTGGGCACCATGCTGAGGTCGGCCGGCTACTACACGACCTACCAGGGCAAGTGGCACCTCTCCAACTGCTATGTCACGGCGGAGAATCCGGGCCCCACGACGGACGCACTGGAGCCCTACGGGTTCAGCGAGTTCAACGACTGGGGTGACATCGACGGGGGCGCGTGGGCCGGGCTCAAGCTCGACCCGGTCATCGCGGGTCAGGCCGTGCGGTGGCTGCGCAACAGGGCGCCGGTGGTCTCCCGGGACCAGCCGTGGTTCATGGCCGTCAACTTCGTGAACCCGCACGACATCATGAGCTTCGACTACGGCGGCCGTCCCCAGGTCCAGCTTCCGTTCGGACTGGCCCACGCGGTCGTGGCCCGCGCCGCGGCGAACATCCCCGTCTACCAGCGGCGCTGGGAGTTCGACCTGCCCGACAGCCTGCACGACGACCGCTCCGGAGCCGCTCCGGCGGTCGCCGAGTACGCCCGGATGATCGACACCGTCTTCGGGCCGGTCGCCGACGACCAGCACTGGTACGACGGCCTCAACTTCTATCTCAACGCCATCCGCGACGTCGACCGCAGCATCGAGCTGGTGCTCGACGCCCTGGAGGCGTCCGGTCAGGCGGACCGCACGGTCGTGGTGTTCACCTCGGACCACGGTGAGATGGCGGGCTCCCACGGCCTGCGGCAGAAGGGCAACCTCGTCTACGACGAGAACTTCCACGTCCCGCTCGTGATCGCGCACCCCGACCTGCCTGGGGGGACCCGCACCGAATTCCTGGCCTCCGCGGTCGACATCGCGCCCACGCTGCTCGAGATCGCCGGCCTGGACGCCGCCACGACGGCCACGCGCCATCCGGCGCTGAAGGGCCACTCCCTCATGCCGGTGCTCCACGGGCACCCGGTGCGCAAGGGCGTCCTGAACGCCGTGGAGTCGATCGTGATGCTCGACGCCTCGTTCTGGTTCGAGTTCGCCGACCCCGACGCGCCCCAGCGCGTCGCCGCCGGCGAGTTGCGGCCCGACTGGGCCAAACGCGGCTTCCTGCGCGGCTGTTCGGACGAGCGCTACACCTTCGGCCGCTACTTCTCCCCGTTGAACCCCAACCGTCCCGCCGACACCGAGGCACTCCTGGCGGAGAACGACGTCGTGCTCTACGACCGGCAGGAGGACCCGGCCGAGATGCGCAACCTGGCCGCCGACCCCGCGCATCGGGATCTGGTGGAGCGCTGCCGCGCCCTGCTCGAGGACCTCATCGACGACGAGATCGGCGCCGACACCCGTGCCTGGGTCACCGAACGGCCGCGGCTGCTCGGCTGGCCCACCTGGCACGGCGACGACATGCGTCCGGAAACGCTGGCGCAGCAAGGACGGTGACCAGCCACCGCTCGCGAGGAACCGCAACCTCGGCGGCCCGGGGCCGGCGCGGCACCCGCTGTGCCTGGGCGTGGGGACCGGGTCAGCCGCGCGGGCGGCTCCGGGAGGAGATGCGCATCGCCACGGCGACGATCAGTTCGAAGCCGCCGAGCAGGACCAGCCAGAGGCCCAGCAACCGGGCGAGGGCGACGGCGGTTCCCACGGGGTAGGCGAGCACCACGATGCCCGCGACCACTCCCAGGCCGGCGAGGAACAGCAGCAGTCCTCGATGCGGCAGTCCACGCGAACCGATGGCGACGAACGCGGTGACCAGTCCGCCGATCAGCCAGTACGCACCGACGATCAGCGCCAGCACGCCCACGGTCTGCAACTGGTGCCGCAGCACCAGCACTCCGGCCAGGACGGCGAGCAGGGACAGCAGGATGTAGAGGACTCTGCTGCCGCCGTCCGCACGGTCGTGGGAGAAGGCGGTGACGAAGCGCCAGAGGCCGGTCCCCAGCAGTTGGAGGCCGATGATGATCGCCAGGACGCGCAGCGTCTCCTCGGGCCAGCTCAGCATGATGACGCCTGCCACGAGGGTGAACACCCCCCAGCCCAGGGGCCACAGCCAGGAGCGGCCGACGCCGGCCAGCAGGTCCTCGGGGTCGGTGGCGGGATATCCGGTGTCCGGTGGGGTCATCCAGCCCACCTCCCTGAGCGAGCGGGTTCCTTTCGTCAGTGTGCGCTCGTCCGCGGGCGCCGTCCTGCCGACCCGGGCCGACCGCCGTGCCCAGGGCGCTGACCTCGGGGCCCATCCGTCGTGACCGGCCTCAGAGCCGCTCGAGGAACGCCCTCAAGTTGCCGAGCGCACGGTCGATCCGCTCGTCCAGGCTCAGGTGCTCGTCCATGTCCCCGACGCCCGCTGAGCCCTTCCGGCCGCGCAGGTAGAGGGAGCACGCGAGGTCGGAGCAGATGTACTGGCCGACGGAGTTGCCCTGGCGGCCGGCCGGTCCGATCCGTGGCGCGGTCATCAGCGCGACCCCGCCGCCGGTGCGGGGGGTGAGGCAGATCGAGCAGATGCTGCGGGAGGTGAAGCCGCGTGCCGCGCCGGAGGCGACCCGGAGGCCGATGCCGAACGGCCGCCCGTCGCGGTCGGCGACGAGCCAGGCGCGCTCGGGGGCGCCCGGGTCGCGCCAGCCCAGGAAGTCCAGGTCGTCCCAGGGGAGTTCGGCGAAGTCGCGGGGCAGGGACATGCGGCCGGCCTCGCCCTTGGAGACGTTGGCCATGGCCTTGCGGATGTCGTCTTCGGTCAGCGGTTTCATGCCGTCACGGTAAGCTTGCCTACGAGGCATAGGCAAATTCTTAAAGAGTTTAGGTTCGGATCGGATCGAGGAGCAGCATGGCCCGTGCGGGAGTGACCCCGGAGCGCCTGACCGCAGTGGCGGCGGAACTGGCGGACGAGATCGGCTTCGAGAACCTCACCGTCTCGGCGGTGGCCGGGCGCTTCGGTGTTTCCGTGGCGAGCCTGTACTCGCACATCAGGAACGCCGAGGAGGTGCGCGTGCGGGTGGCGCTGCTGGCGCTGGCCGAGATGGCGGACGCCGCCGCCGAGGCGCTGGCCGGACGTTCGGGGAAGGACGCGCTGGTGGCCTTCGCCGACGCGTACCGGACCTATGCCCGCACCCACCCCGGCCGCTACACCGCGGCCCGGATGCGCCTGGACCCGCAGACCGCCCAGGCCAGCGCGGCGATCCGGCACTCGCAGATGATCCGCTCGATCCTGCGCGGCTACGACGTGCCCGAAGCAGAGCACGACCACGCGGTGCGCTTCATGGCCAGCATCTTCCACGGCTTCGCCGCTCTGGAGGCCTCCGGCGGGTTCGCCTACTCGCCCGGCATCGACGCCTCCTGGCGCCGCGCACTCGACGCGCTCGACGTGACCTTGTCCGCCTGGCCCACGTCCTGACCCGGCCCACGCTCCTTCGCCCGCATCCTCCGAGTCACGCCTGGGGCGTACCTGGGCACGCGTCCGCACCGCGAGCGCCGCGGACAAGCCGCACGAACCTGACGACCGCTCAGACAGGCCGGGGGACTCAGGGGAGGGAGCGGTCCGGGAGGCCGGCTGCCCGGCGCAGCCGAGCGAACTCCTCCGCGAGCCGTTGAGGCGGGAAGTGGGCGTTGAGACCGCTGGGGTTGGGAAGCACCCACACCCGTGACGAGCCGATGCGGAGCTCCTGTTCGCCGACGACGGCTCGGGGCCGGCCGTACCCGGCGCGGAATCCGGTGACGCCGAGGAACGCGACCCATGTCGGCTGCCAGTCGCGCACGCGTCGGCTGAGTTGCGCCGCTCCCGCCACCAGTTCCGCGCGACCGAGTTCGTCCGCCCTGCGGGTGGGCCTGCGGACCAGGGTCGTCAGTCCCAGTCCGAAGGTCAGCAAGGTCGCTGCCTCGCTCGGGGCCAGGACCCGTGGCGTGAAGCCCGACACGTGGAGCGCCGGCCACCAGCGGCTCCCGCGCGTGGCGAACGGCATGCCGGCGGCCGCCGAGGACAACCCGGGGTTGATCCCGCAGAACAGCACGTCCAAGTCCGGTGCCAGCAGGTCGTCCAAGGGCACCGCTGCCTCGGCGGGGGTCATGCGTCCAGCACCACGTCGCCCTGGGGGCGGGCGCAGCACAGCAGGACATCGCCCGCCGCGGGAGCCTCCACCGGTTCGGGGGCGTAGGCGACGACGCCGGAGACCAGAGCGGTCTCGCACGTGTGGCAGACCCCGGTCCGGCAGGACCAGCGCACGGGCACGTCGCAGGCTTCCGCCAGCTCCAGCAGGCTGGGCCCGTCGGCGTGCCAGGGCACGGTCAGTCCGCTGCGGGCGAAGGACACGGTCGCGGCCTGCTGGCCCTCGGCGGGATGGTCCGGTGGGTGCGGCGGCCGAGCCGCGCCGGCGCCGGCCACGACTCCGGGCGTGACGGCGGCAAGGGTCCCGAAGGTCTCGGTGCGCACCCGGGCCGCGTCGAGCCCGCTGCCGGTCAGCGCGAGGACCATGTCACGCATGAAGGGTTGCGGCCCGCAGATGTAGGCGTCGGCGTCCCGCGGCACGCCCAGTGAGGCGATCAGTTCCGCGCCGAGGTGTCCCTGGTCGGTGTAGTCGATGCCGCGCCGATCGGAGGGAAGCGGTCTGCTGAAACAGATCCGGCTCCGGGCTTCGGGCAGCTGCGCCAGCAGTTGGCGCACCTCGGCCGCGAACGGCAGTTCGGCACCGTTGCGCGCACCGTGGAGCCACCACACGGGCCGCGGTGAGCGGGCGGCTGCCAGTTGGTGCAGCATCGCGAGGACGGGGGTGACCCCGACGCCCGCGGACACCAGCAGCACCGGCGCGCGGTCCTGGGCGAGGGTGAACACACCCCGAGGTGCCGCCACCTCCAACTCGGTTCCCACGATGGCGTGTTCGTGCAGCCAGCGGCTGGCCGCACCGTGCGGCTCCTGCTTCACGCTGATCCGGTACTCGGGTGCTCCCGGGGCTCCGGACAGCGAGTAGCTGCGGACCAGTGCGGCCCCCTGACTCCCTTCCGGCAGGCGCACGGTGACGAACTGTCCGGCCTCCGCGGGCGGGAGCGGGTCGCCGTCAGGAGCGGTCAGGGTCAGCGAGAACACGCTCTCGCTCTCCTGGCGGACCCGGCGCACACGCAGCCGCCGGAAGCCGGACCACGCCGGAGGCGGCGCGGCAGCCGCTGCCGTCAGTCCCACGTTGCCGGCACCCCCGGCCGTCGGGGCGTCGAGCAGTGCCTGCAGCGATCCTTTCCAGCCCGGGCTCAGCGCCGGGATGCGCAGCGCCCGCTCCAAGTCCGCGCGGGGGTGCCCAGGCCGGTAGAGCAGGGCGTCGACGGCGCTCACGCTGACGGCCTCCGGGCCGGCGCCGATCCGCACGATGTCGTCCCCGGCCTGCACCGTCCCTTCCTGCAGCACCCGGAGGTAGAAGCCGGGGCGGCCATGGGAGACCATCAGCGCCGCCATCTGCGGTTCACCCAGGCGCAGGCCCACGCGGTAGCAGGTGACGCGCGGCTGGGTGACCTCGAACACCGCCCCGCCGATCCGGTACCGGTCACCGATGCACACCTGGTCGTCGGGCAGTCCGTCGACGGTGAAGTTCTCGCCGAACATGCCGGGAACGAGGTCGTCCCGGCCCAGTCGCTCCCGCCAGTAACGGTAGGAGTCCAGTTGGTAGACCAGCACGGCCCGCTGCTCGCCGCCGTGGCCGGCCAGGTCTCCCTGCCCGTCGCCGTCGATGTTCAGGCGCCGGACCGTCTGCGGTCCGTCGACGGGCCGCTTCCAGGCGCCCGTGCGGACGGTACGCCCGTTCCAGTCGACCTCACGCGGCAGGCCGACGTTCACGGAGACCAGAGTGGCCATGGCTGCCTCCGAACAGTGCTGGGGAGTGGGCGGGCTCCGTGCGTGCGGCCACGATTCGTAGGCCCTGACGGCTCCCGCCCGTCCGGCTCGTCTGCGGGACCGACCCCGCGGGGCGAGACCAACTCTAGGCGTCTGTCCGGCAGCGGGCCGGGTGTGGAGGACCCGCGGCCGGTGTCGTCGTCCTGTCGGCATGAGTCAGGGGCGCAAGCAGGGCCGTGACCTGCGGTGGAAGTCTGACGCGCACAGATGGGAGGCGTTCGGTCCCACAGTGGGGGCCAGAACAGGCGACCGGTCGTCCAGTTTGCAGGCTCCTTTCGGCAGGGCACAGCCGCTTCCGGCGCACAGCCACAAACCGAACTCCCCCTGGCGGAACCTTTCCCCGCCCGTCGCCCTCGATGTGGTCGCTCCGATCAGCCTGGACGTGCCTGCGGACACCCGCACGCGGGCACTTCGGCTGGCCAACCATATGAGGTGGCAACGGAGTTCGAGCGCCGCCCCAAGGTCGCCGGCCGTTCACCTGCCGAGAAACGCGATCTGGCCACGGGCCGTCCCGCAGGCCGGTGAGGGGTGGGTCGCTGCCTCCCGACGCGTCTCACGGTCGGCCGTCAGCAGCGGCCGGGAACAGCGGTCCCGCCGGACCGGCCTTCGCCATCCGCCCGGTCCCGGCCGCGGGCGGGGGAGCTGACCCGCCCTGCCGAGCTGACACTTCGTCACCACGACTGGTTAGCAGTCGCGTTGGACAAGCCGGCCCTTGACGCGGGCCGTGCCGCCCTGGACCGTGAGTCCAGGCACACTCCCCGAGGAGACGCACATGACGTTCTACGAGATGTACCGGGAGCAGCAGAAGGTCTATCAGGAGCAGGGCAAGGAAGCGGGAGACCGCTTCACCCACAGCGTGATCGGCGCCAACGCCGGAATGGTCGGCGGAGCCGCCGGCGGCGCGGCCATCGGCACCGCCATCTGCCCCGGGGCCGGCACGGTGATCGGCGCCGTGATCGGCGGCGCCGTGGGCGGCGTGAAGGGCGTCCAGAACGAGAGCCTCAAGGACAACGCGAAGACGTACGCCTCGGCGGTCCGGCGCCTGCTGGGCTTCGCGAGGTCCTGACCGGGAGCTGAGTGCGTGGGAGGCGCTGCCCCCGGGGCAGCGCCTTCTCCCTCCCGCGCCTTGAACGACGGGTTGCTCAGGGCTGTTCCGCAGCCGTCTGTTGCCACGGGGTGGCGTTTCGCAGGTCGCGGAGGTACCAGTCGAAGGGTGCGCCGTCCTCGCCTCCGTGCCTCGGCCTGCCCAGGGCGGACCCGGCCCGCCGGGCGACCGCGGCAGAAGCGGGGGTTCCCCGGCTCCACCCGGATGACCGCCTCGGCCGCGCCCTCGCCCGCCGCGTACCGGGACGCCAACAGGACTGCGCGGGTTGCCAGTCCACGCCCGCGCCAGGGCGGGTAGAGGCCGTAGGCACGTTCACCTGGCCTGGCGCGAGCCTGTCCCCGTCCCCGTCCCTTGCGAACCGCAGGTCGATCGTGCCCGCGAGCACCACCCCGTCGGTACCCACCCGGATGCCGAACGCGCGCAGCCGTCCGGCACCGTCCCACTGCTCCCGGCAGTGCCGGACGTACGCCTCGACGCCCTCCCGCGTGCCGGGTCCGCCGTTGAGCCAGCGAACGAGCAACTCGTCCTCGCCCCCGAGGTGCGCCTCCACATCGTCCAGACGCAGCGGGGACAGCGTGACGACCCCGTCGGAGGGCTCGATCTCGTGCATCCAGCGATTCTCGACGCCAAGAGCCCTGGGGCGCCAGGGGATTCCGCGCCCGCAGCAGCGCTATGCCTGACCTGGTGCGCAAGCGCACGTTCAGCCGGGGAGGAGCGCGCCGACATGCGTGCCCCGGTGTGGGCGCAAAACGGGCAGGATGAGTTCGGCAGCCGCTGACGACTCGGTGGAGCGGGCAGGCGGTCCGGCGGAACCGGGGCGGGGCTCGGGAAGGCGGGAGGATCTGTGACGAGCAGCGAGGGATTCTCCGTTCGTACCGGGCACGAGTCCGCGGCCGAGCTGCCCCTGGACCGGCACCGGGGGCGGGAGGTGGCGCAGGCGTGGGAGTCGCTGCTGCGCATTCGGCGGCTGGCGCAGCCCGAGCGGGCGGAGGTGCCGGCGGCGTGGGAGCGGGCGCAGCCCATGCGAGCCGTCAGCCTGGCACTGGAGGCGGCGGGCGTCGCCTTCTGCAGCGTCGAGCAGGACGCCGTCGTCACCAGCGGGGTGCAACTCCGGCAGGAGGGCCGGGGACAGGTGCGGGTCGTGTGGCGGTACCGGCGCGGGCACCGGCCCCCTGACAACGGCGAGGCGGATCTGGCCGCCGCCGCACGGGCGTTGGGGGAAGCCGGGTGGGACGCGCTGCTGTACCGGGCGGGTCGGGAGCGCTACCTCCTCGTCGCGCCCGCGGGTGCGTGAGCAAGCCGCCCTCAGTTCCAGCCCGTTGATCGTGTTCCGGGGGTGACCAGCCCCGTTTCGTAGGCGAGGACGACCGCCTGGGCGCGGTCGCGCAGGTTGAGCTTGGAGAAGATGCGGGCGACGTGGGTCTTGACGGTCGCCTCGCTCAGCGTGAGCGCGGTGGCGAGCTCGCTGTTGGACAGGCCGCGCCCGACGAGGGTGAGCACCTCGCGTTCGCGCGGGGTCAGCGGGGCCAGTGCGCGCCGCGCGGCTGGTTCGGCCGGGCCGGGCACGCGGTCGGGCGAGGCGAAGCGCTCGACCAGGCGGCGGGTGATCGAGGGGGCCAGCAGCGCGTCGCCTGTCGCGACGAGCCGGACCGAGGCGGCGAGGTGGTCGGCGGTCACGTCCTTGAGCAGGAAGCCGCTGGCGCCGAGCGCGAGGGCGGCGTAGACGTAGCGGTCGAGGTCGAAGGTGGTGAGCATGACGACGCGGCAGCTCGGGGCGATGGCCAGCACCTGACGGGCGGCCTCCAGGCCGTCCAGGTTCGGCATCCGGATGTCCATGAGCACCACGTCCGGCCGCAGCCGGCGGACCAGCTCCACCGCCTCGACGCCGTCCACGGCCTCGCCGACCACCTCGATGCCCCTGCTGGTGAGGATCAGCCGGAAGCCGGTGCGGATGAGCTCCTGGTCGTCAGCGATGACGACCCGCGGTTCCCGTGCCGCGGGCGTGGCCGCGTTCACGGCTGCTCCAGGGGGATGCGCGCGCGGACGCGGTAGCCGCCGCCGAGGCGGCGCCGCGCGTCGAGGTCGCCGCCGTAGACCGCGACCCGCTCGCGCAGGCCGATGAGGCCACGTCCCGCGCCCGGGTTGGCGGTTGGGCCGGGTGCGGGGCCGCCGGTGAGGACACTCGCCCCGGTGGTCAGTACCTCGACCCGCAGCGAGGTGTCGGCGTAGCGGATGGTCACCTCCGCCGTGCGGCCGTCGCCGTGGCGCAGCGCGTTGGTGAGCGCCTCCTGCACGATGCGGTAGGCGGTCACGTCGACGCCGGCCGGCAGCTGCCGTGGCTCGCCGAGTATGCGGACCTCCACCGGCACGCCGGCGAAGGAGACGCGATCGACGAGGGCGCCGAGGCGGTCCAGCCCCGGCTGCGGTGTCAGGTCGGCGGCGGCCGGCCCCGCCTCCCGCGAGGGGTCCGCGTCCTCGCCGTCCTGGGAGGGGGCCAACAGGCCCAGCAGGTGCCGCAGTTCGGTCATGGTGTCGCGGCCCGCGCCCTCCACGGCGCGGAGCGCGGACGCGGCCTCGTCGGGCAGCGTGGTCAACACCTCCCGGGCGGCGCTCGCCTGAACGACCATCAGGCTGACGTTGTGGCTGACGATGTCGTGCAGCTCCCGGGCGATCCGGGCCCGCTCGGCCGCGACGGCGGCCCGTGCCGCGTTCTCCCGTTCCCGCTCGAGCAGCCACCCCCGGTCGCCCAGCGCCCGGCGCCGTGCCGCGCGTTCGCGCACGAGCGCGGCGCCCAGCCATGCCGCCGCGGCGCAGGCGAGGACAAGCGACCCCGTCAGCCAGCCCGTCAGTGATCCCCGCACCCGCACACTCTCGCAGATCAGCGTTCCCTCGCGCGTCCACCGGCGGATTCAGGCGCGTACATCCACGGGATGACGCGGCGCCACCCGGTGACCGCGACAGCCTGCCTACCCGTCCGCCTCGACCATGGCGCGCAGGGGCTCGACCGCAGTGCTGCCTACCCCGGGCCGTCGCCGGATCCCGGGAAACCGGTGCACGAGCTCAGAGCGTGGCCAGCCACGCCGACGTGTCGTCGGGGTGGGCGAAGCGGCGGGTGTCGAGCGGCGCGAAGCGGGCGTCGCCGACGCGGCGGTGGATCTCCCGGCGGCGCGGCCCGTGCTGGGACCAGGACCACCAGGCCGGGTGTTCCCGGCTCAGCCAGCCCCGCCAGCTCTCCCTGTTCCCGCCGAAGAGCAGTTCGCGGGTGACGCTGCGTCGGATGGACCGGCGCAGCACGCGGGCCATGACGACCCGTCGGGGATAGTCCAGCCAGATCACGGTGTCGGCCCGCTCCCAGAGCAGGTCGCGGACCTCCGGGTAGCCGAGCGAGTCGACGACCCAGCAGGGCTGCGCGGTCAGCCGGGCCACGTCGTCGGCGAAGTCGGCGTTGACGGCCCAGTCGGGGCCGCCGAAGTGGAGCGCGTCCATCTCGTGGTAGGGCACGCCGAGGCGGGTGCTCAGGGTTCGGGCGAGGGTGGACTTGCCCGCACCCGTGACACCCACCACCAAGATCCGTTCCATCGGCGCACTCTCCCTCACCGACGGAACTCCCGTCAACGGATGCCGGGCCGTGGTGCGTTCAGGCCACTTCCTGGACGCAGGGCTGCCCACCTGTGGCCGTGGGCCCGGTGACCGGCACGGCCGGTTGCCGGGCGCCGCTGCGGGTGGCGCCGATGCCGGCGACGACCACGAAGGCGATGCCGACGGCGGACGCCGGACCTGGCGTCTGGCCGAGGACCACGAGCCCGGCCAGGAGGGCGATGGCCGGTTCCAGGCTCATGAGGGTGCCGAAGGCCGAGGCGGTCAGCCGGCGCAGGGCCAGGAACTCGAGGGCGAAGGGCAGGACCGGGCTCAGAGCGGCCAGGCCGAGCATGGTCCAGAGCGCCGGCCAGGTCACATGGGTGGCGAGGGTGGGCGCGGCGATGACCATGCCGAGCAGGCCGGCGACGGGCATCGAGACGGCCAGGCCCTGCAGGCCGGTCACGCGGTCGCCGACGCGCTGGGTCAGCAGGATGTACGCGGCCCAACCGGCCGCGGCGGCAAGCGCGTACGCCACGCCCAGTGCGTCGAGGCCCCCGTGCCAGGGCTGGGTCAGCAGGAGGACGCCGGCCGCGGCCGCCGCCGTCCAGGCCCTGCGGCCGTGGCCGGGCCCGTACAGGGAGACGGCCAGCGGACCGAGGAACTCCAGCGCACTCGCGGTGCCCAGGGGCAGGCGGGCGAGGGCGAGCATGAAGAACAGCATCATGCTCGCCGTCACCGCGCCGAGAACGGCGCAGGCCCGCAGGTCCGCGGCAGCGAAGTCACGGCGGCGGGGCCGGACCAGGACGAGCAGGAGAACGCCGGCCCAGCCCAGGCGCAGCCCCGCCGTGCCCAGCGCGCCGAGCTGGCCGAAGAGGGGCACGGTCAGTGCCGAGCCGAGTTGGACGGTGCTCATGGAGGCGACTGCCATGGCGAATCCGGCCTGCTCACCGCTCGGGCGGCGGGACAGAAGGGGCTGGGGCGAACTCATGGGTCCAGTCAAGACCTCGGCACCGTTCGTGTCCACGTGCGGTTTCTGGACGATTCGTTCGATGATCCTGGACAATGGAGCGGTGGAGACAAGGCGTCTGCGGCTGCTCGTGGAACTGTCCCGGCTGGGCTCGATGCGCGCGGTGGCCGAGACCGTCGGCACCACGACGTCGACGGTCTCGCAGCAGATCGCGGTCCTCGCCCGGGAGATGGGGACGGACCTGATCGAGCCCGAGGGGCGGCGGGTGCGGCTGACACCGGCCGGGCGGCGCCTGGCCGAGCACGGCGAGGTGATCCTCGCCGCCGTCGAGTCCGCCCGCCTCGACCTCGCTCCCGACGCGGAGCCCAACGGAACGCTGCGCGTGGCCGGCTACGCCACCGCCATCCGTGCCCATCTGCTGCCGCTGGTCGGCGAGTTGGCCACGAGCCACCCCCGGCTGCACGTGCTCGTCCGGGAGCACGAACCCGCCGAGGCGCTCGACCTGCTGGCCGCGGACGAGGCGGATCTCGCGCTCACCTACGACTACAACCTGGCCCCCGTCACCGAGGACCCGGCCCTCCACGCCACGCCCCTGTGGACCGCCCCCTGGGGCCTGGGCGTCCCCGCCCACGACGATGTTCCCGGCTCAGCGGACACCTGTGCCGTCTTCGCCCGCTTCCGCACCCGGGACTGGGTCGTCAACTCCCGCAACACCGCCGACGAGACGGTGATCCGGACCCTCGCCTCCATGGCCGGGTTCACGCCCCGCATCACCCACCGGGCCGACAGCCTCGACCTGGTCCAGGACATGATCCTCGCTGGGCTCGGCGTGGGACTGCTGCCCATGGGCACGCCCACCTTCCCCGGCGTCCGCCTGCTCCCGCTCACCGGCCCGGACGTGGTGCTGCGCGCGTTCGCCGTGACCCGCCACGGCCGTCGGGCCTGGCCGCCGCTCACCCTGGTCACCCGCCTCCTCGTCCAGCGGACCGCAGCCGCGACATCGCCCTCATCCCGCCCTGACGGTACGGGAGTTGACGGGTAGCCAGCCTTCATGCGCGGCCGGCCGCCGGGAAGGCGGCGGCGAGCAGGTCCAGCAGGGTCGCGGCGCGGGGGTGGGGATCGCGGCGCGGGGTGATCCCGTAGACGCCGCGGGTGGGCGGGTCCACGAGGCGGACCGCGGTGACGTCGGCCCGCAGCGCGCCCTCCAGTACCCCCGGGACCAGCGCGACGGCGTGGCCGGTGGCGACCAGGGCCAGCTTGCCGGGCAGGTCGGCGGCGGTGAGGTCGATGCGGACGCCGACCCCGGCGCGGTCGGCGTGCCGGCGCAGGAGTGCGGCCGAGCCGTCGTTGTCCTCGACCCAGGTCTGGTCGGCCAGTTCCGAGATGTGCAGCGGGCCCTCGGCCGCCAGCGGATGGTCTACGGGCAGGACGACCACCATCTCGTCGAGTCCGAGGAAGCGCCGTTCGATCCGCGGGTCGGCGGCCAGTCCCGGTGGAGCGTCGGTGACGGCGGCGAGGTCGAGGTCGCCGTCGATCACGCGCGTCTGCAACTCGGCGGTCAGGCCTGGCAGCAGGCTCCACCGGACGGGGCCGGTCCGCTGCAGCAGGACCCGGACTGCTTCCGGGACGAGCCCTGCGGCGAGGGACGGGGTGGCTCCGATCTCCAGTGGCCGCTCGCCCGCCCCGTCGCGGGCGTCCCGGACGGCGCGTACGGCGCGGTCGGCTTCGTTGAGGGTGGCCTGCGCGTGCCGCCGGAAGACCTCGCCGACCGGTGTCGGGCGTACCCCGCGCGCGTGCCGTTCGACCAGGGGCACGCCGAACTGCCGCTCCAGGCCCGCGATCTGACGGGAGACGGCCGACTGCGTGTGGTGCAGCTCGGCTGCCGCCGCCGACAGGGAGCCGAGGCGGCACACGGTCACGAAAGTCCGCCACACCGTCAGGTCCACGTGCGCCAGTATGCCGTTGGAGCCATGCGTCTCACGCAGGTCAGGCATGCGATATCTGCGCTTGTCGCAACGATCGGGAAGGGCCAGTGTGGCGGCCATGAGCAACCCGCACACGATCGCCGTCCTCGGCTTCGGACGGATGGGCCGCGCGATCGCGCGACGACTGCCCGACAAGGCCCGGGACGTCGTCGGCTGGACCCGTTCCGGGCGTCCCCCAGGCACCGTACGGACGACCGCGGACCCGAACGAGGCCGTGGCGGAGGCCGACGTGGTGGTCCCGGCCCCCGAAGCCGACATCGCCCACTCCGCCACCGCCCCGACCGTGGACGACGCGGTACTCGAGCCGCTGCACGCCTACATCCGGGGGCATGCCACCGGCGACCCTGCCCACTTCCGCGACGCCTTCCTGCCCACGGCGCACGTCGAAGGGATACGCGAGGGCGTGTTCGTCTCCTGGCCCCTGGACGACTACTGCGCCCTGTTCCCGGGCAGGCCGGCCCCCGACGAGGCGACCCGCACCCGCCGCATCGACACCGTCGCCGTCCACGGCACCGTCGCCACGGCGACCATGACGCTCTCGCACGGCGCGGACACGTTCACCGACGTCTTCCTGCTCGTCCGTGTGAACGGGGGGTGGCGCATCGCCAACAAGGCATACCACCGGCACTCCTGACGCTCTGGTTGTGAGGGCGAGCGCCACCGGCGCGCAGGCGCGGGCGCGCTCCCGTGTGCGCGGAACAGGCCGCAACGGCATATGCCAAGCATCGTTGTACGGGCATGACTCACGACCCTGAAGACGATGAATTCGACGTCCTGAACGGCCTGCACGGGATCTACTGGTTACGGCCTTTCCTCAGCGACCCGGGCGACGACTCCTTCCCGCCGATGCCCCGGAGTCAGGAGGACGACCAAGGACCGGAGCCGTCGTGATGCCCGTTCCGCACGCACCCTCCCGCGCGAAGGCCACGACCGCCCCGCCCGAGCCGATCTACCGCGAACTGGCCGCCCTCTGGCTGCGCCAGGGCCGCACCGTCCCGGGCGAGCCGGACCCGCACTGGGACAGACTCGCCGCCGCGCCCGAACGATGGGAGCTCACCAGGAGGCCCGCTGCTTCGGTGCGCGGTTGAACCGCGCCCGGAGAGTCCCATGGACGTGCAGCCTGACCATCACGACCGCCAGCGGGGTGGGCCCCCGAGAGGTTCGGGAGGCCCACCCCGCTCATGACTTGACGGAGCGTGAGGAGGGCGCTCAGCCCACCGCGGGCGTCATGCCTTGCCCTGGAGGCGCCAGACCTGGTTCTTCTTGGTGGTGAGGGTGCTGCCGGTGTCACACGTCCACTGGTGGATCAGCGCCCCGGGGGAGGTCGAGACGCCGGTGACGTCGACGCACTTGCCGCTGTGGACGGCGACGAGCTGGTAGTCCTGGCTGTTGCCGAGCGCGGTCACCGGGCTGAGGGTGAACATCTGGTTGGTCTGGCCGTTGCAGGTGTACTGGATGACGGCGGCGCCGTCGGCGGTGGAGGCGCCGGAGACGTCCAGGCACTTGCCGCTGAGCTCGTTCACGACGGTATAGGTGTTCGTCCGCCCGGCGACCGGCTTGAGGTCGAGCATCTGCTGGTAGCCGCCCTCGCACCAGTACTGCTGGTACTGGGTGCCGTTGGCGGTGCTGAGGTTGGTGTCGTCCAGGCACTGGCCGCTGTTCTCGCTGACGGCGACCGTGGAGACGGTGGTGTTGGACGGGGGCAGCAGGGTGACGGTGTAGCCGTCCTTGGCGTTGGTCCAGGGCAGGCTGACCGAGGCGGCGTTGTTGCTGACGGTCAGCGTGGTGTCGGAGACGGTGGTCGGTCCGGTGACGGCGGCGCCGTTGTTGTACGGAATGCGCTGGACGACGGCGCGGACCTGGCCGTTCTCCACCACCGACGTGGTGTTCAGGCCGGTGAGGTTGACGGTGACCGTGCCGGTGTTGCCGTTGCTGCCGAGCAGGATCTTGGCGTTCCTGGCGGTGTTGTCCTTGGTGGCCAGGCCGTCGGTGCCGCTGCCCGGGACGAGGTTGACGATGTTGCCGGTCTGCGAGCCGTAGGAGCGGTACAGGAACCACTCGCCGAGCGGCAGGTACTGGTTGCCCGTCTTGGTGAGCAGGTTGGCCTCCTTGTCATGGAGTCCGGTGCCGGATGCCCAGTTGCCGCGCAGGCCGTCGGCTCCGGCGCGCTCAAGGCGGCCGATGAACCAGGCACCGCCGCCGGGGGACTGCATGGAGAGGGTGGCGTACTCGTTGATCTGGTACGGGCGGGTGTTGGTGAGCCCGGCCGCGGCGAGGGTGGAGTTGGCGCGGCCGACGTCGGTGACCGGGTCTCCGGGCTCGTCGTGCCAGCTGTAGATGTCGGGGGCGACGTTGTTGTCCTTGACGTAGCCGAGGTAGGTCGTCCACCACGAGTTGGTGGAGTTGGGCTGGCTCGCGGAGCTGGGGCCGACGATGAGCTGGCCCGGGAACGCGGCCCGGACCCGGGCGTAGAAGCGGGACCACATCTGCAGGTACTGCGTCTGCGAGCGCGGCCAGAAGCCGCTGCCGTCGGGCTCGTTCCACAGGTCCCACTCGACGGTCATGCCGTTGGCCTTGACGTCGTTGACGAGCTGGGTGACGAAGTCGTCGAACTGGGTCCAGTCGCCGTTGTCGCCCGGGAACGCCTGGTTGGTGGTGCCGTCGGCGCCCCACAGGTCGTGGGGGAGCAGGACGAAGGTCCCGCCGAGGGCGACGGTGCGCTTGTACTGGGCGAGGGTGGCGTTCCAGCGGGTCTGGTAGTCGGCCAGGCTGGTGGCGTAGCCGCCGCTGTTGAGCTGCGCGCCGCCGGCGCGCATGAAGTGCCACTTGATGTCCTTGTAGAAGTGGTCCTGGGGCAGCGACCCGTCGGGGGTCATTCCGTAGATGGTGCCGGAGGCGCGGTAGGTCGGGGCCCCGCCGGCGGTGGCGAAGTCCACGGTGACGGCGGTGTCGGCGGCGTGGGCGGTGGACGCGGGCACGATGCCGGCGGCGAGGGAGGCGAGCAGGGCGGCCAGGCTGATGCCGAGCCTGCGACGGTGCAGGTGCATGGCGGCTCTCCAAGGGTGTCGGGTGGTGACAGATGGACGGGCTGTGTGGGCGACGTGATGGGCTGTCAATGACGGCCGCTCGCACGGGAGCCGGACGTCGGCCGTCCCGTCACGGTGTGACGGCGGCGGCCCGGGCCGCCGAGCCGGGTGCGTGGCGGTGGGAGGAGCGGCGCGCGTGGTCGTCGGCGAGGAGGAGGTAGCCGGCGGCGGTCCAGGTGTAGGCGCGGTCGCGCAGGCCGGCTCCGGTGCGGGCGTCGAAGTTCTCGGCGAAGCCGGAGCGTTCGCACAGGGACCGGTAGCGGGCGCTGACGGTGTCGGCGAGGCCGGTGTGTCCGGCGCGGCGCAGTCCGTCCTCGATGAGGACGGTGGAGGGGGCCCAGATCGGTCCGCGCCAGTAGCCGTCGGCCTCGTACTCGGGCGAGTCGGGGTGCTCGGTGGCGAGGCCGTGTTCGGTGAGGTGCTCGGCGATGCCGTCGGCGAGCCTGCCGCTGACGTCCGGCGGGAGCAACTCGCCGAGGACGATCGGCATCAGGTCCAGGAGGCTGCGGCTGGTGGAGGTACGGCCGGTGTGGGCGGAGAGGGCGCGGAACCGTCGGCCGTCCCACAGCTGGTCCAGGAGCGCGTCGAGGAGTCGGGCGGCGGTCGCCTCCGCCTCCTCGGCCTCGCCGAGATGTCCCGTTTCCCGTCCCAGCGAGGCGAGTTCGCGCAGTTGCAGGATCAGGAACGCGGCCAGGTCGGCGGTGATCAGGACCCTGCCGGGGTCGAAGACGGTGGCGTTGTCCCAGCCGCTGTCGTTGCCGTGGTGGTAGTGGGGCAGGACCTGGCCGGGGGCGCGGCGGGTGTCGAGCCAGAAACGGGTCCAGCGGTACAGGCGCTGGTAGGCGGTCTCCAGCTGCCCGGTCCGGAGCGGCTGGGGCAGGCGCTCCCGCAGGCGGCGCAGCGCCCAGCCGTGCACGGGGGGTTTGACGAAGTTGTAGAGCACCTCCGAGTGCGTGACGGAGTCGGGCAGGGCGCCGGTCGCGTCCTGGTGGTCGAAGGGCAACTGGTACTGGTCCCAAGCGAGTTCGGGGGCGGCCGGGGCGAGGGCCAGGGCGTTGAAGCAGTGGTCCCAGCTCCACACCTTGTCCATCCAGTGCTTGGACATCAGGACGGCGGGACGCCGCAGGCAGCCCTCGGGCGCGACGGTGGCGGACCAGAGCACGTAGGCGGCGAGATCGGCGGCGGGTGCGGTGCCGGACAGGGGGCGGGTGAGCGTGTCGGCGAAGTCGCGGAAGGCCTGGTGGGACCGGTGGGCCAGGGTGGTGAAGTCGGTTCCCGGAGGGGTGAAGGGCGGCCGGGCGCTGTCCAGTTCCTCCAGCACGGCCTCCCAGGTCGGGGAGCCGGTGAGGCTCAGGCGCCGGGGCGTGTCGCCCAGGCCCTCGTCACCGGCGACGTCGGCGATGGTCCCGCCGAGGAGGGTGATCCGGTAGCGGCGGCCGGTCTCGTAGGAGCTGAACTGGTAGGAGCCGTCCACGGGATCGCGGAAGAAGTAGCTGCCGGTGAACGGGGTGAGGCGGTCGTTCGCGGGAACGACGGCCAGGTTGAGGTCCGTGCCCCGGAGGCGGAGCGTGTCCGCCCGCTCGTAGGCCAACTCGACGCGGCCGCCGTCGGCTTGGAGGGTGAGCAGGCCGGGCGTCGCGTGCCGTGCCGCGTCGGCGCGGTCGCCGGTGCCGGGCACCTGCGGGACCAGCCGGAGGACGGCGTGCATGCCGTTCTTGTGGGAGACCAGGTGCAGCTCGTCGGAGCGGGTGTGCAGGGCGGTGACCGGCGAGAGGTTGAACCAGGACCCGTGGTGGCTGAACGGTATGTCGTCGAGGTCGAAGGCGGGGCCGTGGACGGAGTCGGTCAAGGCAGTGCTCACTTCGTGTCGTGGGTGGCTGCGGGCGTCGGAAGGGGTCGCGGTCAGTCCTTGACCGCGCCGCTGGTGACGCCCGCGGCGATGTAGCGCTGGGCGAGGACGAGGATCAGGGCGGCGGGGATGGAGGCGACGACGGCGGTGGCCATGATGGCGTTCCACTGCTGGTTGTTGTTGCCGATGTAGTGGTAGATGCCGAGCGTGATGGGCTGGTGGGCGCCGCCGTTGTCGAGGGTGCTGGCGAAGACGAAGTCGGACCAGGACCACAGGAAGGCGAACAGCGAGACGGTGACGACGGCGTTGCGGCTCATCGGCAGCACCACGGACCGGAAGGTGCGCAGCGGTCCGGCGCCGTCGATCTGGGCGGCCTGCAGGAGTTCGCCGGGGATGCCGGACATGAAGGCGGTGAAGATGAGGACCGCGAAGGGTACCGCGAGAGTGGAGTCGGCGACGATCAGGCCGGGGACGGAGTCGAGGAAGCCGAGGCTGAGGTAGAGGGCGTAGAAGCCCATCGCCATGATGATGCCCGGGATCATCTGGGCCACCAGCATCAGGAAGCCCAGCAGGCCGCCGCCGCGGGGCCGCAGCTTGGCCAGCGCGTAGCCGGCGGGGGCGGCCAGGACCACGGTGACCGCGACGGTCCCCAGACCGATCAGCAAACTGGTTGCGAGGTAGGGCAGTTGCTGGTCGAGCACGAGCCGGTAGCCGGCCACGGTGCCGTGCAGGGGGAGCAGATCCGGGGTGGTCTTGCGCATGTCCTGGTCGCGGGTCAGCGAGACGTTGACCATCCAGTAGACCGGGAACAGCATGAGCCCGGTGAAGGTCAGGCCCAGGGTGGTCTTCCATGCCGCGCGGCAGCGGCGGCGGCTCCGCAGGGGAGCGGTGAGGGCGGCGCTCATGAGGCGTTCTGCTTTCGCTGGACGCGGATGTACAGGAGTCCGAAGGCGAGGGCGATCAGCACCAGCAGGTTGCCGACGGCGGCTCCGGGGCCGAACTGAGGCAGCAGGTTGCCGAATCCGAGGCGGTAGGACCAGGTGGCGAAGGTGGTGGACGAGTCGCTGGGGCCGCCCTTGGTCATGATCCAGATGATGTCGAAGACCTTGAGCGTGTAGACCAGCCCGAGCAGCAGGGTGATCGCGGAGACCGGGCGCAGCAGCGGGAAGGTGATCCGCCGGAACCGCTGCCAGGCGTTGGCCCCGTCGAGCGCCGCGGCCTCGTGCAGGGAGTCCGGGATGGCCTGCAGGCCGCTGTAGAGGACGACGAGATTGAACGGCACGCCGATCCAGATGTTCGCCACGGTGACCGAGACGAGGGACCAGGTGGGCGAGGTCAGCCAGTTGACGCCGCCGAATCCCAGGGCGTGCAGAGCGGCGTTGACGACACCGGAGTCGCTGTTGAGCATCCAGGACCAGGTGGAAGCGGACACGATCAGCGGCAGCAGCCAGGGGACCAGGAACAGTGCCCGCAGCGTGGCCGACAGCGGGAAGTGCCGGGTGAAGAAGACGGCCAGGGCGAGCCCGATGCTGTACTGGAACAGCAGCGACACGGCGGTGAAGAGCACCGTGTGCGTCAACGCCGGCCAGAACGTGGGGTCGTGGAGGACCGCGCGGTAGTTCTGGAACCCGGTGAAGGGGGCGCCGCCCTGGACGAAGGAACGGACGGTGTAGTCGCGCAGGGACACGTCGAGGTTGCGGTAGAGCGGATAGGCGTAGAACGCGCCCAGGTAGAGCACGACGGGGGCGAGGAATCCCCAGGCGGTCCACTGCGGCGAGTGCCGCCTGCGGCGGGGCTCGTGCGCCGTCGGAGTGGCCGTCACGGCGGGGGTGGCCGTCCCGCGGGCGGCTGTCGTGGGCGGGGCCGGCTGCGCCGTGCGGGCGGTGCGGTTCATCGGCACGGGTCCTTCGTCGGTCAGGCCCGCGGCGAGGCGCCGGACGGCCTGGGGTTGCCTGCTGGTTACTTGCCGACGGCGGCCTGCGCCGCGTCGAGGGCGTCCTTGGGCGACTTGGAGCCGGTCAGTGCCGCCTGCACCGCGCCCCACAACTGCTCGGAGATCTTCGGGTACTTGGTGCCCAGGTTGTCGCTGGTGCGGCCCTTGGCCGCGGCGACCGCCTGGACCCAGGGCGTCAAGTCGGCGCTGGCGGCCACCTGTTGCTCCTGCACGGCCTTGGTGGGCGCGATGTAGGAGAGGGTGGTGTCGGTGGCCAGCAGGTTCTGCGGGCTGGTCAGGCAGGTCACGAGCTTGTCGGTGGTGGCGTAGCGGCCCTTGTCGCTCTGCACCGGGACGGTGACGAACTCGCCGCCGGTGGGGGCCGGAGCGGTGCCGCCGTTGACGGCGGGGACGGGCAGGATGCCGAAGTCGAAGCCGGCCTTCTTGGCGTTCGCCAGCTGCCAGGTGCCGTTCTCCGCGAATGCGTACTGGCCGGTGGCGAACTCCTGCCAACTGGTGGTCTGGGTGTTGTTGATGACGGAGTTGGGGGCGTAGCCGCTCTTGAGCCAGTCGCGCCAGAGCGTCACGGCGGAGACCGCCTGCGCGGAGGACAGGTCCGTGAGCTGGGCGCCGGAGCCCCAGAACCAGGGCAGGAACTGGAAGCTGCCCTCCTCGGTGCCGATCGCGGAGAAGGTGATGCCCTTCTTGCCGGCTGCCTTGACCTTGGCCAGGGCCGCCGTCAGCGACGTCCAGTCCTTCACGGTCGCGGGGTCCACGCCGGCTGCCTTGAGGACCTTCTTGTTGTAGTACAGGGCAAGGGTGTTGGCGCCGATGGGCGTGCCGTAGGTCTTGCCGCCGCTCTGCCCGGCGGCCAGCAGGTTGGGCGCGACCTGGGAGGTGTCGACCTTGTTCTCTTCGGTGGTGGTGAGCACGCCCGCGTCGGCCAGGGTGGAGACGACCGGGTTGTCGACGATGAGCACGTCGGGCGAGTTGCCCTGCTGGGCGGCCAGCAGCGTCTTGTTGGTGAGATCGCTGGTGTCGAAGGCGGTCCGCTTGATCTTCACCCCGGCCTGCGTCCCGCAGTGGTCGAGCAGCCTGGCCCACGCCGAGCTCGCGTCGAACTGCGGGTAGGGGTCCCAGACGGTGTAGGTCCCCTGGGCGGCCGGACCCGAGGAGCCGGTCGTGGACGCCGACGAGCCGCAGGCGGCAACGCCGGAGGCGATGACCACGACCGCGAGGGAGGTGAGGCCGATACGGCGGGAGCTGGTTCTGTTCATGGCGCGGTGTCCCTTTCCGAGCCGCGTCGTCGCGGCGTCAGAAGAAGCGAGCCCCGGAGGCTCGGCGATGCATGACGCGAGGTTGTCGAACCGGTTCCGCGAACCGGTTCGACAGGAACCTAGGATGCCGCCGGAAGGGCCGTCAAGGCTCGTGCAGAGATTTCGTGTGCGCGGCGGCGTCGGTAGTCGAACCGGTTCGGCTACCGTAGGATGGCGGCCATGGCAGGGCCTCAGGGGAGCGGCATGAACATCGGGGAGATCGCCCGGCGCGCGGGCGTGTCACGCAGCACGGTGTCCTACGCGCTGAGCGGGAAGCGCCAGGTCTCGGACGCGACCCGGCAGCGCATCCAGGACGTCATCGACGAACTGGGCTACCGCCCCAACGCGGCCGCCCGGGCCCTGGCCGAGGGCCGCACCCGCACCGTCGGCCTGGTCATCCCGCCCGCCAGCAAGCGGCTCACCCACATGCAGCTGGACTTCGTGGCCAGCGTGGTCGAGGCCGCGGCCCAGGCCGATCTCGACGTGCTGCTGTCGCCCTCGGGCGGTGAGCACGAGCGCTCCTTCGAGCGCCTGATCTCCGAGAGCCGGGTCGACGGCGTCATCCTCATGGAGATCCGGATCGAGGACGCCCGTGTGAACCGGCTGCGGGAGGCGCGCCTGCCGTTCGTCGGCATCGGCCACCCGGCGCACGATCCGCAGATGTGCTGGGTGGACGTCGACTACGCGGGCCTGATCAGCCACTGCGTCCGCCACCTCGCCGACCTCGGGCACCGCGACATCGCCCTGCTGAACCGCTCCCCGGAACTCGTCGCCACCGGCTACGGCCCCGGCCACCGCGCCCGGGCCGGCTTCCTGCAGGCCGTCGAGGAGCACGGCCTGACCGGCACCGAGCTGCTGTGCGGGGACGACGCCCGCTCAGGACAGGAGTGCATCAGCCGGCTCCTGGCCGAGCAGCCGCAGGTCACGGCGCTGGCCACCATCAACGAGGCCGCGCTTCCCGGCGTGCAGCGCGCTCTGGACGAGGCCGGGCTCCAGGTCCCGCGGGACTTCTCGCTCACCGGCATCGTCGCCAGTCACTGGGCCGAGGACTTCCGCCCGCCGCTGACCGCCGCCGACGTGCCGGCGGGGGAGATGGCGGCCCGGGCGATGTCCCTGCTGATCGAGTGCATCCGCCGGCCCGCCGCCCCGCCGGAGCACGTGCTGATGAGCCCGCCGATCACGCTGCGCAACAGCACGGCAGCCGCCCCCACCTTCCACCGCTCCCGGTAGGACCTGCCGGCGGAGCTTTCCGGGCCGCGCCGTTCCTCACCCACCCTTCGGACGGGAGGGTGCCCCAGGCACGGCCTCCCCCGGCCTTCGGCCGGAGGTGCCCGCCCACCCTGCGTTTGGCGAAAGGCCCAAGTACCTCCGGTCCGAGGGGACTTCGCTGCGTTGGACCTGGCTGCGCCGAACGACCCGGGCCGAAGCGGAAAGCTCCGCCGGACAGGCCCCGGCCGCCGGACATGCCGCACCTCGGGCTGGTGAGCTGAGCCGCAGGCTGCGCCCGCCACGTGCTTCGGGCTCCCCGNGTGCTTCGGCCTCCCCGCAGGACGCGGGGAGGCCGAAGCGGGTGCCTGCAAGGTCAGTGCATGGCGGCGGGCATGGCGCCCTCCTCCTGCCGCACGGGCCCGCGGGTGTAGAAGATGCCGCCGATCACCGCTGCTGCGAGGAAGAAGCCCGCGGCGCCCCAGTAGGACACCGCGTAACTGTGCAGGGCAGCGTGCGCCTGCACCAGCGGAGTGGCCGGCAGGTGGTGCTTGATGTAGTCGGTGGCCGCGCTCGAGGCGAAGGTGCTGAAGAGCGCGGTGCCGATCGAACCGCCCACCTGCTGCATGGTGTTGACCGTTGCGGAGGCCACGCCCTGGTCCTGCGGCTGCACACCGTAGGTGGCCAGGCTCATCGCGGGCGGCATGACCAGGCCGATGCCCGCGCCGATGAGCAGCAGCGGCGGCAGCACGTGCGCGGCGTAGCCGCTGGTCAGGCCCAGTCCGGTCAGCCAGACCAGGCCGCCTGCGGCGATGAGGGAGCCCACCGGCACGACCGGCTTGGCGCCCATCCGCGGGACCAGCACGATGGTGGAGAGCTGGGCGAAGACCATCAGCATGAGGATCATCGGCAGGAAGGCCAGGCCCGTCTTGACCGGCGAGTACCCCAAGGTCTCCTCAAGGTAGTAGGTCAGGAACAGGAAGATGCCGAACATGCCCGCGCCGGTGATGAACACGGTCAGGTAGGAAGCAGCGCGGTTGCGGTCCGCCAGGACGCGCAGCGGCAGCAGCGGGTGCGCCGCCCGGGTCTCCCAGCCGGTGAACGCGGCCAGGAGGGCCGTGCCGACGGCGAGGAAGCCCCAGCACATCGCGTTCGACCAGGCGTGGGTCTCGGCGTTCGAGAAGCCGTACACGATGCAGAACAGTCCGGCCGCGGCGAGCAGGGTGCCGAGCAGGTCGAGGCGCGGGCGCTCGGCCTTGACCGGCTTGCGGACGAAGACGGCGGTTCCGGCGACCGCGACGACGGCGATCAGCACGTTCACGTACAGCGTGTAGCGCCAGCTCAGGTGCTCCGTCAGCAGGCCGCCCAGGAGCAGGCCGATGGCTCCGCCGGAACCGGCGATGGCGCCGTAGATGCCGAAGGCCTTGGCGCGCTCCTTGGCCTCGGTGAAGGTCGTCGTCAGCAGCGAGAGCGCGGCCGGGGCGAGCAGTGCGCCGAAGGCGCCCTGGACGGCACGGCCGGTGATCAGCATGGGGAGGCCGGTGGCGGCACCGGCCAGCGCGGAGGCGCCGGCGAAGCCGATCAGGCCGACCAGCATGGTGAGCTTGCGGCCGAAGAGGTCCGCGAGGCGGCCGCCGAGCAGCAGCAGGCTCCCGAAGGCGAGCGAGTAGGCGGTGACCACCCACTGCCGGCCGTCGTTGGAGAAGTGGAGGCTCGACTGCGCGGACGGCAGCGCGATGTTCACGATCGTGCCGTCCAGGACGACCATCAGCTGGGCCAGGCCGATGACGGCCAGGACCCACCACCGGTGCGGGGTGTGGTGCCCGGCGTCGCCGGCGGACCCGGCGCCCGCTTTCGACATGCCGACACGGGTGTCGGCGGGGACAGATGACATGGGTGGTACCTCCGGGTCTGCTGCGCGGGTACGGAACGTCTGGCGCGGATCGCCGTTGATCGCGGCTGTGTGTCGGGTGCTGGTCACGGGTGCTTGTCGCGGATGCTTGTCGCGGGTGCCGGATACGAGTGCTCCTGGTTCGAGTGCTCCCCGAACCGGGGGAACTGACGGATCGTCAGCAGGGGTTCGGCCGAGGGCCGCGGATGTCCAACGCGGGCAGGACCACCGCGTCCAGGAATCGCGTCAGGTAGGCGAGGTCGGGCTCGTGCTGCTGGAGGACCTTGCGGTAGAACAGCGCTCCGGTGAGCATGTGCGGCAGGAAGTCGAGGGCGGGGTTGTCCGCCTCCACCTCGCCGCGGTCAAGTGCCTTCTGCGCCAGGCTGTTCAGGGCCTCCACCTCGGGGCGGACGAGGTCCTCGAGGAAGGCCTGCTGGAGTTCGGCGTCGCGGTGGACGGCGGCGGCCAGGATCTGAGCCAGCTCGACGTCTCCGTGCCGGGTCTCCTCGAGCCGCCGGAAGCGCTGTTCCAGGTCGCTGCGGAGCGAGCCGGTGTCCGCGGGGGGCGGCACCAGGTCCTTGTAGTGGCGGAGGGCGGCGGCCACGAGGCGGGGCTTGGACTGCCAGTTGCGGTAGAGCGTCGCCTTGCTGGCGTGGGAGCGCGCGGCCACGGCATCCATCGTCAGCGCGTCGTACCCGTCCGCGCGCAGTTCGTCCAGGACGGCCTCGTAGATCTCCGCCTCCCGCTCGGGCGTCAGCCGCGAACGGCGGGCGCCACCTGCGTCAGGCGCTACGTCGCCGCTGACGGGACCCGCTGCGGGGGTGGTGCCGGCTGCGGACATGGGTCACTCCGTGGTTGAGCATCAGCTGCGAAACGAAACCGTTTCGTTCTCGGAGGAGAGCTTAGGAGGCTCCTCATCGAAACGCAAACGTTTCGCAGCGGCCGGCGCGATCCAAGCCACGCGGGCGGCCACGGCCCCACGCTGCGAGGGCGGCCCGCGGCCCGGTCGGCGATGACAGGCCCCAGTTCGTCCCGTCAGCGGTAGCCGAGCACCGCCCCGAGTGCAGCGCCGAGCGTCGGGTGCCGGAAGGGCGAGGCCGCTCTGTTGCGGGCCGGCCGGGACCGGCGCGCGGCGGCTGCCGGTGATGCTGGACGCGAACGCGCCGAGAGCCGCGCCGAGGGCGAGTCGGTGTCAGACCGCCCGAAGGGCACCGGGTCGGCGCCCGGTGAGGCGGTCCAGGGCGGCAGCCGTGGCCTCGTCCCGCCGGTACCTGCTGTTCGGCCCCGACGGCGCGCTGCTGGACCCGCAGGGCCCGGAGGGGTCGGCGAAGGCCATGCTGGACCAGCTGGAGTGGTGGGGGTGCCGTCCTGCGCGACGCCCGCCGGGACCGGCCGGTCGCCGCCCGCTGAGGTCCGGTCAGGGCTGCGCCCTTCGGGACTCCCGGAACACGCGGGAGACCTCCCACGGGTCCGCCACCGGGCCGACGTGGCCCAGCTTCTGCGGGTTGAGCACAAGGCGGATCGACTGGATCCGCCCGTCGAGCACGTCGAGCGCGAGGGTCTGCACGACCTTGCCGTCCCAGTCGCGCACGATGGCGCCCGGCTGGCCGTTGATGTCGTGGGGCTCGGTCGTCAGGCCGATCCCGGCCAGAGCGGGGAAGACGGTGCCGAGCAGGCGGGCCACCTTGTCCGCGCCCCTGATCGCGCGGGCCAGCTGCGGGGCCTTGCCGCCGCCGTCGCCGACCATCGACACGTCGGCGGCGAGCAGCTGCTGCAGGCCGAGGACGTCGCCCTCGCGCAGCGCCTGGAAGAAGCGGTGCGCGAGTTCGTCGCGGGCGCGTCGGTCCGCCTCGAAGCGGGGCCGCCCGGCGTTCATGTGGCGCCGGGCCCGCACCGCGAGTTGGCGGCACGCGTCCTCCGACCGGCCGACGGCGGAGGCGACTTCGGGGAAACCGAAGTCGAACACCTCCCGCAGTACGAAGACGGCGCGTTCGAGGGGGCTGAGCCGCTCCAGCAGGAGCAGTGCCGCCGTCGAGACCGAGTCGGCCAACTCCGCTGCTCGCGCCGGGTCCTCGTAGGGGTCCGCGAGCAGCGGCTCGGGGAACCAGGGCCCGACGTACTCCTCGCGCCGCATCCGCGCCGAGCGAAGCACGTCGATGGAGATCCGGGTGACGACCGCGCAGAGGAAGGACTTGGTCGACGCCGGCTGCGTGGTCGAGGCCTCGTACCGCAGCCAGGCCTCCTGGACCGCGTCCTCGGCCTCGCCCACGCTGCCGAGGATCCGGTAGGCGATGGAGAACAGCAGCGGGCGCAACCGCGCGAAGTCCTCGGCCTTGCCCACGTCGCCGCCCCCCCCGCGTCGCTTCCGTGACCCGCGTCACTCCCGGTCGCGGATCGCCGAGAAGGGCGCCCTGGTCCGCGCCGGCGATGACGGTACGTCAGCTCCCGCTGCCGGGCTGGCCGCTGGGGGCCGACACCGCCGGCGGGCGAGCGGGGGGCCGCAGGCCGTCGAGGAGGATGTCGAGGAGCCGGTCGGCGGTGACGGTGTTCCCGGGCTGATGGGCGACGGTGAAGATGCCGATCAGCCCGGCCGCGACCTCCTCGGGGGTGACGTCGGACCGGAGGTCTCCCGCGGCGCGACCGGCTTCGAGGATCGACGAGATCGCGGTCAGGAGCTCGTCCCTGGTCCGGGCGTGGGCGACCGTGCCGGACTCGATCACCGTCAGCAGCGTGTCGAGCATGCCGGTCTTCGCCGCCACCCACTCCCCGAACAGGTCCATCCAACGCCGCAGGGCCACGGCCGGTGCCGCGTCGGCGAGCAGTTCCGTGGCACCGTTCGTGAGGCGGACGACCTGGTCCCGGTAGACCGCCTCCACCAGGGACTCCCGGGTGGGGAAGTGGCGGTAGAGCGTCGCTATGCCGACGCCGGCCTCGCGGGCGATGGCGCGCATCGACGTCTCCGCGTCGGCGGAGGCGAACACGCGCGTCGCGACCGCCAGCAGCTGTTCGCGGTTGCGTGCGGCATCGGCGCGGCGGGTCCGCGATTCCGGACTGGTCAAACGGATCACGCTCCGGTTATCGTCGAGGACATAACCGGAGCATAGTCCGTTTCAGGTCGGCTCCACGGGCGCGAGGAGAGAGAGCATGCAGCAGCGCGACGAGGGAGTTCGCCAGGGCCGGAGCCGCGCGGTCCGGTTCGTCGAGGCGTTCGGCGGTCCGGAGGCACTGACCCTCCAGGACGTGCCCGAACCCCAGGCGGGCGAGGGGCAGATCCGCGTACGGGTGACGGCGGCCGGCCTGAACCCCATGGACTGGTTCATGACCGCGGACGCCGAGACCGCCGCGCGGTTCGGCCTGAGCCTGCCCTGCGGGTTCGGGACCGACTACGCGGGCGTCGTCGACCAGGTCGGTCCCGGGGCCACCGGCTACGCCGTCGGCGACCGCGTGTTCGGGGCGGCCCTGTCCCGAGCGGTCGCCGACCACGTCGTGGTCGACGCGGACGGGAACATCGCGAGCGGCGTCGCCCATCACACCCCGGAGGGCGTCGACGACCGCACCGCCGCCACGCTCCCGATCGCGGGCAGCACCGCGGCCGCCGCCCTCGCCGTCCTCGACCTCGGTCCGGACGACACGGTGCTGATCGGCGGCGCCGGAGGCGGAGTCGGTGTGTTCGCCGTGCAGTTGGCGCGGATCGCCGGTGCCCGCGTCATCGGGACCGGCTCGCCGTCGAGCGCGGACCATCTGCGGAGCCTCGGCGCCGAACCCGTCGCGTACGGCGAGGGCCTGACCGACAGGATCCGCGACCTCGATGCGGGCCCGGTCACCGCGGCGCTGGACCTCCACGGGACGGACACGGTGCACGTCGCGCGCGAGCTGGGCGTCCCGGACGGCCGCATCTGCACCATCGCGGGCGTGGTCGAGGGCGTGCCGGCGGCCAACGGCGCCAACGCCGGGCCCGAGGCCCTCCGGAACATCGCGCGCCTGGTCGCGGCAGGCCGTCTGCGGGTGCCCATCGCAGCGACCTTCCCCGTCGACGACATCCGCGAGGCCGTCGAACTCCAGGCGGCACGGCACGTTGCCGGCAAGGTCGTGATCGACCTCCAGCCTCGACGTTGAGCGCCCGCATCCACGAGCCTCGTGTCCGGCCAGGGCAAGCCGGGGACCGCGCCGGACGGCGTGACCTTGCTGCGGGATGTCATCCGCCTGTGGGGCCGCGTACGCGCACGCAGTGGACCGGGAGATCCGGGAATCGCTGCCGCTTCCACGCCCCGGTCGGCTGACGGAGCGTCAGCGCGCCGGCAGGGACTGCTCCGTCCAGATGCACTTGCCGTCCGGGGTGTAGCGCACGCCCCAGCGCTGGGCCAGCGCCGCCACCAGTTGCAGGCCGCGGCCGCCCTCGTCCGTCTCGCGGGCGTGGCGGACCTGGGGCGTCGTCAGGCTGCAGTCGGAGACCTCGCAGATCAGGGTCCAGCTGCGCAGCAGCCGCAGCCTGGCCGGTCCCTGGGCGTGGCGGACGACGTTGCCGACGAGCTCGCTGACAAGGAGTTGCGTGGTGAGCGTCAGCTCGTCCAACTCCCATGCGGCCAGCTGGTGTTCCACGTGGCGACGGGCCTCGCCGGCCGAGCGGGCGTCGTCCGCCAGCAGCCAGGACGCCATGTTCTGCGGCCCGAGCCGACGGGTGCGGGCGACCAGCAGCGCGGCGTCGTCCTGTGTGCCCTGCTGGACGGGCAGCAGCGCCGAGACGACGGTGTCGCAGCAGCGTTCGAGCTGTTCGGCGTCGTCGCCTGCGCCGTGGGGCGCCATGTCGGCGGGTTTGCAGGATGCGCTGAGGGCCTGGGCGAGTTCGGCCAGACCGGTGTCCATGTCCCGGCCGGTGGACTCGACGAGCCCGTCGGTGTAGAGGACGAGCAGGCTGCCCTCGGGGATCTCCAGGTCCACGGTCGTGAAGGGCGCCCCGGCTGCGCCCAGGGGCGGGTTGGTGGCCTTCTCGGCGAAGTGCACCGCCCCGTCGGGGTGGACGACGGCCGGGGGCGGGTGGCCGGCGTCGGCGAAGGTGCACACGCCGGTGGAGGGGTCGTAGAGCGCGTACAGGCAGGTGGCGTAGAAGTCGTCGCCGAGCTCGCTGACGATCCGGTTCAGCCGGAACAGCAGCTCCTCGACGGGTAGTTCGAGGCCGGCGAGGGTGTGCACGGCGGTGCGCAGCCGGCCCATCGTGGCCGCCTCCGGCAGCCCGTGGCCCATGACGTCCCCGATCACCAGGGCGACGCGGTCGGCGGAGAGCGGGATGACGTCGTACCAGTCGCCGCCCAGCAGCCCCTGGCTGGCGGGGAGGTACCGGGCCGCGGTGCGGACCGCGGGCGACTCGGGCAGCGCGGTGGGCAGCAGGCCGCGCTGGAGGGCTTGCGCCCGGCTGTGCTCGGCGTCGTACATCCGGGCCCGCTCCAGAGCCTGGGCGATCAGCCCGCTGAGGACCTGGAGCAGGGTGCGCTCGTCGGCGTCCAGGTCGCGCGGCTCGTCGAAGGAGACGATGCAGATCCCGGACAGCCGTCCGGACACCAGCAGCGGGAGGAAGGCCCAGGCCTGTTTGCCGCCGAGGGCGGCGATCTCCGTCGCGTGCGGGTAGCGGGCCCTCATCTCGGCGGGGGAGGAGATGAACCGGGGGATCCGGTCGCGCATGCCCAGCGCCAGCGGGTCGCTTGTTGCGGGCCGGGGATGCGCCGTCACATGGTCCACGAACGCGCGCGGATAGCCGACCGCCCCGACCGGCTGCGAACGCTCCCCTTCCAGTGCCCAGATGACGAAGCCGGTGGCGCCGAACAGCGGCATGACGTGTTCGGCGGCCGCCGCGGCCACGTCCCCGGAGGTCAGCGCCTCGGACAGGGCCGCCGTCAACTCCGCGATCAGCCTCGCGCGTTGGGCTGCCGCCTGCCGCGCGGCGGCACGTTCCTGCTCCCGTTGCCGGCGCTCGGTGATGTCGGCGAGGTAGAGCGTGAGTCCGTCGGGTGTCGGGATCAGCCGCAGGTGGAACCAGCGGCCGTCCGGGTGCTGCAGATCCAGCCCCGCCGCTGTCTGCTCCTCGACGACCCGGCGGCAATGCTCCTGCAGCCTGCTGTCCCGCGCGGCGTCGAAGTCCCACAGTGAGCGGCCGACGACCGGCTCGGCCGTGCCGAGGAGCTGCTCGGCGAGGGCGTTCGCGTACAGGATCCGCCACTGCGCGTCCACCGCGAGGAAGCCGTCACTCATGTGCCGCAGCGCATGGGCGGCCGCGTCCACCGCCAGCGAGGCGTCGGTCCGCCACAACCGTCCGACCATGTGGGCGGGTTCACCGTCCGTGCAGCGGACGAGGCCCTGGACCTCCACGACGACGACCGTGCCGTCCGGGCGGCGCACCCGGTGGCGGACGTGGTACGCGCCGCCCTCGCGCAGTGCCTCGTCCGCTTGGGCCAGGACCACCGGCAGGTCCTCGGGGTGGATGAGCGTGCGCCAGGTCTCTATCCGCTCGTCGAAGGTGTCCGGCGAGGTGCCGACCAGCCGGTGCATGGCGGTGTCCCAGAGCAGGCGTCCGGTGCGGATGTCCCAGTCCCAGGCGCCCACGGGAACGGCTGCCCTGGCCTGGTCCAGCCGTCCGGCCGGGTCGGGCGGTGCCGCCGGGCCCGGGGCCGGTGGTCGACCTGGAGTCGGGTGTGCCTTCATGATGCCTCCGCCCGCGCGGGTGCCCGGAGAGCCCTCTTCCGGCCCGAGAGAGCCACCACGTCGATCGTAGCCCCGGGGGACGGGCGGGGGTTCCGCCGCGCACCGAGACGGGCGGGGGTACGGTGAAGGTCGGTGAGTTCGTCGGCGTTCGATGGGTTGACCCATGGCAACGGTGGAAGTCCGCTTCAGCGCGCAGCCGGAGCACGTGCGCACCGCCCGGCTGGTGGCGGTGGGTGTCGCGCGGCACGCGGGGATGAACAGTGCCGGGCTCGACGAGGTGCGATCCGCCGTCGACGAGGCCTGCTCCCACGCCATCCACCTGTGCCGGCGGGTCCACACCGGCGGTGCGGTCGACCTGATGCTGACCGAGGAGCCGGGGCGGCTGACCATCGACATCACCACCGAGGCGGACCCGCATGTGCCGCCGCCCGAGGGCGAGGACCCGGCGCCGGGTGCCGACGCCTACGAGGACACGCTGGCCCTGACGGTGATCTCCGGCATGACGGCCGACGTCGAGATCACGGGCGACGTCGCCGACGGACACATCCACATGAGCTGGCCGACCCCGGTGACGACCCCGGCCGCCTGAGGCGGTCCCGGGGCGGTTCGAGGCAACTTCCGGTATTCATAGGGCCGTTGGCGTGTGGACGCGGGCGGCGAGTGTCCTGATCTCCGCGGGGCCGCCCCTTTCATCGGATGTCTCGCCCGGCTTCACCGGATCGAGAGGAGGCCGCTGGGGGTCTCCGAAGGCCGCCACCGGTCTGACCTGCGACTCCTTCGGATGGGCCGCTCGACCCGGAGAACAGACCTCTGATGTCTACTTGCCTCCTCGCAGGGTGCGCGCCTAGTGTCTCGCCTGCCGACTCCACACATCCGATGTCTTCGGTTGGCGTGGCTGACGACGACAAGGAGCTGCCCATGAGAGTCCTGCGACTTGGGCCCTCCGGGGCCACCCGCCCGGGGCGTCCCTCGCGTCGGGCGGAATCGCCCCCGTGCCCGCCGCCGGGCCGCCGAAGGTGCCGCAGCCGCCGGACCCCACGCCCACACGCCTGAGCCGCCACGTCCGAGCCGCACGCCCGAGAGAGCACCTCATGCCGACTGACACCGCGCGGATCACCGCGCTGGACACCTACGACGTCCGCTTCCCGACCTCACGGTCGCTGGACGGCTCGGACGCGATGAACCCCGACCCCGACTACTCCGCCGCCTACCTGGTCCTGCGCACCGACGCGGGTGACGGACTGGAGGGGCACGGCTTCACCTTCACCATCGGCCGGGGCAACGACGTCCAGGTCGCCGCGATCGAGGCACTGCGCGGCCACGTCGTCGGACGCTCCGTCAGCGACCTGTGCGCGGACCCCGGTTCCCTCAACCGGGACCTGATCGGGGACAGCCAGCTGCGTTGGCTCGGCCCCGAGAAGGGTGTGATGCACATGGCCATCGGCGCCGTGGTCAACGCCGTGTGGGACCTGGCCGCCAAGCGCGCGGGTCGGCCGCTGTGGCGCTTGCTGGCGGAGGCCGAACCACAGTGGCTGGTCTCCCAGGTGGACTTCCGCTACCTCACCGACGCCCTCACCCCCGACGAGGCGCTCACCCTGCTCGAACGCGCCCGCGACGGCCGCGCCGAGCGGGCGGGCACGCTGCTCGCACGCGGCTACCCCGCCTACACCACCTCGCCCGGCTGGCTGGGCTACAGCGACGAGAAACTGACCCGTCTCGCCAAGGAGGCACTCGCCGACGGCTTCACCCAGATCAAGCTGAAGGTGGGCGCCGACCTCTCCGACGATCTCCGCCGCTGCCGCGCCGCGCGTGCCGCGATCGGCCCGGATGTGCGGATGGCCATCGACGCCAACCAGCGCTGGGACGTCGCCGACGCCATCGCCTGGACCAACGCCCTTGCCGAGTTCGATCCCTACTGGATCGAGGAGCCCACCAGCCCCGACGACATCCTCGGCCACGCCGCCGTCCGCACCGCCGTCGCCCCCGTGAAGGTCGCCACCGGCGAGCACGTGCAGAACCGCATCGTCTTCAAGCAGTTGCTCCAGGCCGGCGCCATCGACGTCCTGCAACTCGACGCCACCCGCGTCGGCGGCGTCAACGAGAACCTCGCCATCCTGCTGCTCGCCGCCAAGTTCGGCGTGCCCGTCTGCCCGCACGCGGGCGGCGTCGGCCTGTGCGAACTGGCCCAGCACCTGTCCATGTTCGACTTCATCGCCCTGTCCGGGACCACCCAGGACCGTGTCCTGGAGTACGTCGACCACCTGCACGAGCACTTCGTGACCCCGACCGTGGTCCGCGACGGCCACTACCGGGCACCGACCACGCCCGGATTCTCCGCGCAGATGCACCCCGAGTCGATCGCCGCCTACGTCTACCCCGGCGGCACCTTCTGGAGCACCGAACTGGAGGAGCAGTCGTGAGCGAACTGCAGGGTCTGCGCGCGATGGTGACCGGCGGCGCGTCCGGAATCGGCCTGGCCACCGCGCAGTTGCTCGCCGCACGCGGCGCCGATGTGGCCGTGCTCGACCTCGATCCCGGCGAGCTCCCGAAGCCGCTGCACGGCTTCACCGCCGACGTGGGCGACGACGCCGGTGTGCGCGCCGCCGTCGCGGCCGCCGTCGCCGCACTCGGCGGCCTGGACATCCTCGTCAACAACGCCGGCATCGGCGCCACCGGAACCGTCGCGGACAACCCCGACAGCGAGTGGCATCGCGTTCTGAACATCAACGTCCTCGGCGTCGTGCGCACCACCCGCGCCGCACTGCCCCACCTGCGGGCCTCCTCGAACGCCGCGATCGTCAATATCTGCTCCATCGCCGCCACCGCCGGGCTGCCGCAGCGTGCGCTCTACTCGGCGAGCAAGGGGGCGGTGCTCTCGCTCACCCTCGCCATGGCCGCGGACCACGTCCGCGAAGGCATCCGCGTCAACTGCGTCAACCCCGGGACCGTGGACACCCCGTGGGTGGGGCGCCTGCTGGACGCCGCGGCCGACCCCGGAGCCGAGCGGGCTGCCCTCAACGCCCGCCAGCCCCACGGCCGTCTGGTCCGCCCGGACGAAGTCGCCGCCGCCGTCGCCTACTTGGCCGGGCCGCTGGCAGGTTCGACCACCGGCACCACCCTCGCCGTCGACGGCGGCATGGCCGGACTGCGGCTGCGCCCACGGGGACAGTGACCGTCCGACCCTCGCCGCGGCCCCGCCCGGTGCTCCACGAAAGGCCACCACCATGCGCACCAGCAGAATCGGCGGCAGCGACGTCAGCGTCACCGAACTCTCCTTCGGCGCCGCCGCGCTCGGAAACCTCTTCACCGAAGTCGGCGACGAGCAGGCCCGGGCCGCGGTCGACGCCGCCTGGGCCGCGGGCGTGCGCTACTTCGACACCGCGCCGCACTACGGCCTCGGCCTGTCCGAACGCCGCCTCGGCGCCTCGCTGCGCGAACGCCCCCGCAGCGAGTACGTGCTGTCCACCAAGGTAGGCCGCCTGCTGGAGCCGCAGCCAGAGGCCCACGGGGACGACCTCGTCCACGGCTTCGCCGTGCCGGCCACCCACCGGCGCGTCTGGGACTTCAGCGCCGACGGCGTCCGCCGCAGCATCGAGGACAGCCTCGGCCGGCTCGGCCTCGACCGGATCGACATCGTCTACCTGCACGACCCCGACGACCACGAGGAGCAGGCATTCGGCTCCGCCTACCCGGAGTTGGAGCGCATGCGCGCCGAGGGAACCGTCGGCGCGATCGGGGCGGGGATGAACCAGACCCGGATGCTGGACCGCTTCGTGCGCGAGACCGACGTGGACGTCGTGCTGCTCGCCGGCCGTTACACGCTGCTCGACCGCAGCGGCCTGACCGCGTTGCTGCCCGACGCCGCACAGCGCGGCGTCTCCGTCGTCGTCGGCGGCGTCTTCAACTCCGGCCTGCTCGCCGACCCGAAGCCCGGAGCCACCTTCGACTACGGCCCCGCACCCGCCGGGATGCTGGACCGTGCCCTGCGCATCAAGGCGGTCTGCGAGGAGTTCGGCGTACCGCTGCGAGCCGCCGCCCTGCAGTTCCCGCTCGCGCACCCCGCCGTCGCCGGCGTCCTCGTCGGCATCCGCGGCGCGGCCGAGGCCGAGGACGCCGCGGCCATGATCCGGCAGGACCTGCCCGCCGAGCTCTGGCCCGCGCTGGCCGCGGCGGGCCTGCTGCCCCCGCCCCAGCCCGGAGGAGCTTCCGCATGAGAGTCGCCCTGCACACCCGCGTCCGCGCCGACCGCGTCGCCGAGTACGAGCAGGCCCACCGCGAGGTCCCGGCCGACCCGTCGCCGAGCCCCGCCGAGCTGGTCCTGGACGTCCTGGGTGACCGGGCCATTCCGGCCTGGGCAACGTCGACTTCGGGCACGCCGGACTGAACCTGCCGATGCCGGTGGGCATCCGCGTCGCCCTCGACGCGCAGCGGCTGGAGCTTGTCGCTCCTCGAAACGGCGGTGGCGCCGGGCCGTTCACGGTGACCGGCGCAGCACCCGCACAGCGGGTCGGCGTCACTGCGCCGGGATCGGCTGAGTGAGATTCACGGGGTTGCCGTCCGGATCCAGGATGTGGGCGACGCGCTGACCCCACGGCATGTCGTTGGGGCCGCCGTTGACCGACCCGCCCAGCGACTCCACACGGGCGAGCGTCTCGGCGACGTCGTCGACCTCGATGCTGAGCAGCATCCGCGGTGCCGTCCCGGGGGTCAGGTCCGCCCGGACCACCAGCCCGAGGTCGGTGTCGCCGATGCGCAGGCCGAGATAGAAGGCCGTTCCTTCCGCCGGCACGCGGAAGACCTCCTCGGCGCCGAACAGCTTCGTGTAGAAGCCGAGCAGGCGGTCCTGGTCGGCCGTGAGGATCACTGGCTGGATGGTGGACATGGCACTCCTGTCGGGAACGGTCCTGTCAGTGGAGAGACGCCTCCACAGCGCAGGACTCATCGGTGGGTGCCGGACCCGCGACGGCCGCGCGCCGTGCCCCTCATCGGTTCGGGGCTCCCGTGGCGACCGCAGCGCGCCTGGTCGGCGACCGCCCGGGCGGTGAGTCGCCGCCGCCGGGTTCGTGTCCGACCGTCTGCCGGCGGTTCCGTCCAGGGCCGTAGCCTGGGCCACCAGCCAGGTACCGCCTTTCGGTAGCGCGCGTACTCGTCGCCGTACCGCGCGGCGCGGGTCGGCTCCTCGTACCAGCGCGCGAACGGCACCGCAGCTTGACACCGGGCGGCCGTCGACACCTCCGCGGTCGAATGCAGGACGAGATCGCGCTCGGGAGGCAAGCTACGGGCATGAAATCTCGAACGGGTGGCATGTGGTGGGGAACGACGATCGAGGCGCCGGACCCGAGCGGCCTGGCGACGTTCTACGCCGCGCTGCTTGGCTGGCACATCGGGCACGAGGAGCCCGGGACAGCGGTCCTCGCCGCTTCGCCCCAAGGGCCGTTCCTCGTGTTCCAGCAGGCAGACGGCTACCGGCCTCCGGTCTGGCCTCCGATCGACGGGGAGCAGCGCCCGATGATGCACTTCGACTTCCAAGTCGGCGATCTGGACTCGGCCGTCGCCGAGGCGATCGCCTTGGGTGCCACCGTGGCGGAGTTCCAGCCGCAGGAGAACGTCCGGGTGCTCTTCGACCCCGCCGGACACCCCTTCTGCCTCTGCTTCGACGAAGCATGACCCACTTGGCCCGACAGGGATCGGATCCGCACGGCCGGACTCGGGAGCCTCCGCGGATCACGCCGTGGGCGCGGCAGTCTCGGCGGGCTGGGGGAGCGGCGGAGGCGCCGGAGCCGGAACCTGTGTGCTGAGGTCGGCGGGCTGGGGGGAGTCTTCCCTGGGTTCGCGGTAGCGGTTGAGGTGGTTGGTCAGCCCGGTCTTGCTGGCGAAGGCGACGTGGTGCTCCCTGCAGGCGGTGTGCGCTTCGCAGGGGAAGCGGAGGATCCCGTCGGGGTCCTCCCAGGTGATCCGGGTGAGATGGAGTCCGTGCACCATGTCCGCGTGGCTGCCGCGGCCCTGGTAGGACACCCGCTGAGGACCGCCACCGCTGTGCGGGTGGTCCAGGGGGCACACGACGCTCGGCTTGCTGGCGTCGCGGACGCGGCCGCCACGGCGGCGGGGAGCGCGTTCAGTGGCCTCGGCGGATTCGGCAGCTTCGACCGGAGTGGACGCCGGGCGGGCGGCGACGGGGGCCGATGCGGCGCGCCTGCGGCGGGGCGCGGTGTCGTTGGGCAGGTCCTGGCCGGTGTCGTAGAGGTCGGTGAAGGCCGCCAGCGCGAGGTCGCAGCGGCGGCAGAGGTCGACGCGCCGGGGCGGGCCGTCGACGGCGATGACGCGTTGGGTGGCCGCGGGGACGTCGTCGATGCCGAGAAGGGCGCACCAGTCGCACAGGACGCCGACGTACTGGGCCATCAGCTGCCGGCCTTTCGCCGCGGCGCGGCCTTCTTGGCGGCGGCGCGGGACCTGGTCGCGGGTGCGGACTTCTTCGCCGTGGTCTTCTTCGCCGTCTGCTTCGCTGTCTTCTTGGCCGCCTTGGTGGCTGCCCTGGTGGCGGCATCCGCGGAGGCCTGGAGGGTGTGCTCGATGCTGGCCAGGCGCAGAACGCCCTTGTCGTCGGACGAGATGCGGCCGATGCCGCGGGGCATCTCGTAGCCGTCGGGGTAGGCGTACTGGGAGCTGACCACTCGGCCCCACTGGTCCAGGACCTGCATGCGCACAGTGCGGCAGCGGCAGATCAGGGAACGGTCGTAGCCGCCGTCGGCGCGCCGGGCGGCGGTGTGGGGACGCCAGTTGTGGCCGAAGTCCCGGCACTGCAGTTGTTGCTGGTTGAGCGTGGAGGCGTACTGGCGTACGGCGTCCACTTCCGCGAAATGGGCTGGTTTATCCATACAAGTGACAGTAGATCCCCTGGCCAGTTCCGACATCCGCACCTGACGGCGACAGCGGGCCGACGCTGGGGACTGCAGCAGAGTGCGGGCCTCTCACTGGTCCCGACCCCGACCCTGCCTGGCCGGGCAACCCAACAGTCCACGGAGCCGCCGAGGGCGGCCGCCTGTGCCGCCCTGGGCGTGCGGCGTCACACCGGGGCTGCCTCCTCGACGGCGTCCAGGACGGTGGCGGCAGCCGCTGTGTGGCGCATGCACTGGCATGCGTCTCTGGCGTCCCCCGTTCGGGGCTGGAGGGGGAATTTCGTGACGAGGAAGTCGACGGCTGCTGCTGGTGAGGTCCGCACATGCTCGGTGCCGGCTCCGTACAACGACGGCTCCTGGTGGACCGGCCCGGCGGGCCCCATCGGTCACGGACGGGTACCGCCCGCCCGAAAACGTCGTCGCTCTCCTCGGCACCTGAGGCTAGGTTGAGGCGATGCGGATCTTGCGAGGCCGTCGAGCGGCTCGACCGCTCACTGGTCGCTTCGGGCTGATCCGTTCGATGGATGTGCAGGGCGACCTGCACGACGGGACGTCGGTCGGGGCAGACGGCGGTGCTGAGCCCGGCAACAGCGCATCGAGGGGGATCACCATGCCCGTTGTGGTGCCGTCGGGCGAGCACCGCAACACCCTTCTCGGCGGGAGAGCTTCGGTGGAGAGTGCCGGTGCCGGGCCTGGTCTGTTCGCATCCGAACACCGCGCTACCACCGTGACGTTTGTCGTCGTGATGTTCCTGACCGGGTTCGCCGCGCTGGCGGTGGTGCCGTCCCTGCCGACGGCTGCCAAGGCGCTGAACGGTGTCCCGCTCTTCCCGCTCGTAGCCGGCTGTTTCGTCGCAGCCGGCTTGCTGGGCGGGGGGCTGGGCGGCCAATGGGCGGACCGGGCCGGCGCTCGACGGCCGCTGGCACTCGGCATGGTTCTGTCGGTCCTGGCCTTGCTGGTGTCCGCCTCCAGCCTGTCGATCTGGCAGCTCGCGGTCGGCCGGTTCCTGGACGGGCTGGCCTCCGGCATGGTGGCGGTGTCGGTGACGACCGTCATCGGCCAGGCCTACCCGGAGCGCCTGCAGCCCCGGATGCTGGCCATGATGAGTGCCAGTTGGATCGTGCCCTCACTCGTCGGGCCGCCGATTGCGGGGCTGGTCGTCCAGTTCTGGTCCTGGCGCGCCGTCTTCTACGGGCTGGCCGTGCTGACCGTCCTGCCCGCCCTCGTCCTCGTACGCGTCCTGCGCAGCCGCTCGAAGGCGGGCTCGTCAACGGCGAAGTGCGGCATGTCCCCTGACGGAGCGTCGGTGGAGGCGCGTGCCGGGCGACCGCCCCTCTTCGGGGCGGCGATGCTCAGCCTGGGCGCGGCCCTCGGCCAGTACGGAGTCTCGTCCTGGGACCGGCGCCATCTGGCGTTCCTCCTGGCCGGAGTCGGGCTGCTCGCCGGCTTCGCGTCCCGGCTGCTGCCGCCCGGAACCTGGCGCAGCGCCCGGGGTCTGCCGACCGCGGTTCTGCTGCGCGGCCTGTCGTCCGGCACCTACTTCACCCTCGAAGCGCTGGTTCCGCTGATGCTCGTCACCGAACGGCGGGTTCCTGCCGTCGTGGTCAGCGTGGCGTTCACCGCGTGCGCGCTGCTGTGGGCCGGCGCCTCCTGGATACAAGGCAGGCTGCTTCAGGATGTATCCAGACACCGTCTCGTCATGGCGGGCGCCCTGATCTTGGCCACCGCCGCCGCGTGCGCTGCGGTCGGCTGTTCCCGCAGTGCGCCCGCCCTCATGGCCGAGGCGGCCATGCCGCTCTCCGCGGTTGGCATGGGACTGCTGGACCCCTGCGTCACCGTGCTGTCCCTCAAGCACAGTCCGCCGGAAAGGCGGGGTCACACCAGCGGTGCCCTGCAGACCAACAAGAATCTGGGACAGGTGGTCGTGCTGGGCCTGGCCTCGGCAGTCGTCAACATCTCGGCGCCCGCCGGCGTCAGGACGCTCGGTGGCTACGGCCTCGCCTTCGCACTGTTGCTGGCACCGCCCCTGCTGATCTCCGTGCTGGCTGCCCGCGCCCGCGGGGACCGGGCCGAGCCTGACCGCGCAGGAGGCGAGCTGTCCGGCGAGTTGCTCCGGCAAGATCCAGGGGCGACAGGCGCAGGCCAGGCGGACGCTGGAACTGAACCGAGGAGGTGCCTGCGATGACAACCCGGAGCCGCACTGTTCGCCTGTCCTCCACGGGCCCGGTCCGAGAGACCGAGCATCTCCTGGGCGCTCTGAGCGAGGGCTTCGGGAGCGTCGCCGAAGCCCCGTCCCACCTCACGAGCCCGCCACCCCACAAGGCCGTCCACGTGGACCTGGAGACCGCAGTGCCGTCGCCGGACCCGGCGGAGCTTGCGAGCTTCGACGCGGAGGGCGTCTCGGTCAGGCTGTGCAGCGACGCTGCCGAAGATCTCGACGAACTGCACCGGTGGCTGTCCCGGTCCTTCAAGTGCGGCGAGACCGCTGTGGACCAGGACAGTCTGGAATTCACCGTCTGGGTCGATCAGGCACCACCGCAGGCGACGGGGGCCTGACGGGAACGTCTGGTCGGCGATCGCTCACACGGCCTGGGGGAAGCGGTCGATGTTGCGCTCCACCCAGGTGCGCAGATGGGCCAGCGGGGCGCAGGCGTCGGCGCCGAGCGGGGTGAGGCTGTACTCGACGCGCAGCGGGACCTCGGCGTAGATCTCGCGGTGGACCAGTCCGTGCTCCTCCAGACGGCGCAGGGTCTGGGTGAGGACCTTGGGGCTCACGCCCTGAAGGCGGGTGCGCAGCGCTCCGAAGCGCTGGGGGCCGTCCTCGAGTGCGCCGAGCGCGAGGGCGCTCCACTTGTTGGCGAGCAGGTCGAGCATGTCACGGCAGGGGCAGGCGGCCAGGTAGACGCTCTTGGGGTCGTCGCATGCGTCGGCGTGGGAGGCGGCAGTCGTCATGGCCTTCATGGTACCCATTGGGAACTTGGTGCGGTTGCGGGTAACCACTACCTGTTGCGTACTGTCGCCGACGTGGCCGGCAGCAACTGTGCCCACCAATGCGACCCCTGTGGAGAGTTCAGTGAACCCGATCCCGAACACCATGCCCGCCGTCGGCTACCGCCGCAGTCTGCCCGTCGAGCACCCCGAAAGCCTGATCGACGTCGAGCTGCCCGTCCCCGAGCCGGGCCCCCGCGACCTCCTGGTGAGGGTGGAGGCGATCGCCGTCAATCCGGTGGACCACAAGGTCCGGCAGGGCACGGACCCGGCCGGGCAGGTGAAGGTCCTGGGCTGGGACGCGGCGGGCACGGTGGTCGCCGTGGGCGCGGAGGTGGAGCTCTTCCGGGTCGGCGACGAGGTCTACTACGCCGGCGCGCTCGACCGGCCCGGCGCGAACTCCCAGTACCACGCGGTCGACGAGCGCCTGGTCGCCCGCAAGCCCACCACACTCTCCTTCACCCAGGCCGCCGCCCTCCCGCTGACCGCGCTCACCGCCTGGGAAGGCCTGTTCGAGCGCCTGGGCCTGCGTGACGGCGCCCTGGAGCAGACCGGGGCCCTGCTGGTCACCGCCGCAGCGGGCGGCGTCGGGGCCATCACCGTCCAGTTGGCTCGCGCCCTGACCAGCCTGACCGTGATCGGCACCGCCTCCCGCCCGGAAACGGTGGAGTTCGCCCGACGGATGGGTGCCGAGCACCTTGTCGACCACCACCAGCCCCTGGCGCCGCAGCTCGCCGAGGTCGCCCCGGGCGGGCTGGACCACGTCTTCTCCACCACGGGCACCGACCGCAACCTGGCCGCCTATGCCGAGACGCTGAACCCCTTCGGCCGCATCGTCGCCATCGACGACTTCGACTCCCTGCCCATCGGCGTTCTCAAGGCGAAGAGCATCTCCTTCCACTGGGAGTTCATGTTCACCCGCTCGATGTTCCGCACGGCCGACCAGGCGGCGCAGCACCGGATCCTCACCCAGGTGGCGCGCCTGGTCGACCTCGGGACCGTCACCACCACCGCCACCCGTGACCTGGGCCCGATCAACGCCACGAATCTGAGGGAGGCGCACCGCCTTCAGGAGTCCGGCACCGCCATCGGGAAGACCACGCTCACCGGCTTCCGCGCCTGACCTGTCGGATCTTGCGGTCGACGGGGTCGATCCCCGGCGGACCGCACCCCGCAATTCGACTCTCCGGCAAAGGCTCTGCCTCCGGGCGCTGATCGAGGGCGGTGCACAGCAGGCGCCGGGCTCAGCGCCGGGGCAGGCGGGCCCAGACGGTTTTGCCGGTGGCGGTGGGGAAGTGCCCCCAACTGAGCGACAGCTGATCGACGATGTGGAGGCCGTGGCCGCGGATCCGGTCGGCGCGGTGGGGGAAGACAGGGCGGGGCGGGAAGGGGCTGGCGTCGGCGACGGCGATGGTGAGGTCGGTGTCGGTGAGGTCGACGTCGAGTTCGCGGGGCCCGCCGGCATGGTCGGCGGCGTTGGCCAGCAGTTCGACAGCGACCAGGGCGGCGTCGTCGGCGGCCGCCTGGTCGAGCGGGAGGTGGGCGCCTTGCGCCCCTTCGAGGATGTGCGCGACGAAGTCGCGGCCGGTGGAGATGCAGGAGCCGGTGGCACCGGGCGGGAACGTCAGCTCGTGATGGCGGCGGTGGCGGCGGGTGGTTCCGGGCTGTCCCTCGGGGCGGGCTGTGCTCATCGGCATCCCAACATCGGTGGTCTCCTTTGCGGATAACCACGGGTGTCGGGGCGATTCCTTGCTGTCAGGGCTTTTCTTGCAGGGCTTCCGCGAGGGTGGGGTAGACCGTGAAGACCCGGTCGGCGCCGGTGATCTCCATGAGCCGGGCGGTCCGCCGGCTCGGCGCGACCAGGGCGAACGGCACCTGCCGTGCCACGGCGTCGCGGCGTACGGTGAGCAGCACGTTCAGTGCAGCGGAACTGCAGAAGGCGATCTCGGACAGGTCGGCCAGCAGCCGCCGCCCCGGCTCGGTGCGGTCCAGGGCCTGCTGCAGAGCGGTCGCGGCGATGGCGGCGGTCTCCGGGTCGAGGTCGCCGACCAGCGTGCACACCACCGCGGTGGGGAGCCGACGGACGTCGGTCTTGAGGTGCTGGGCACTCTCGGGATCCGGCGGACAGGGATCATCGAACGGCTCGGCTGGCATGAAACGCCTCTCTCCACGGTCGGCCTGGCCGGCACCCGGACGGTTCGCGGGGGTCGGCACCGCGCCGCGCAGGCGAAAGGATGAGGTTCGGAAGAGCGAAGCGGCCACGGACTCTCCGTGCCAGGCCCGCAGAGCAACGATCGGCAAAGGGAGATCCGCTGCGTCCTACGCTACGCCTGTTCGGCTGGTGGGGCGTGGACACAGCGGTTTACGACCCTGCCCCGGGCCGCTGGACCGGGTCGGTTGTGTCTCACGCCAGCCACGTGGGCAGTGTGACGCAGTCCCTGCCGGTCGTGGCTACGGCGGCGGGCTGGGCGGCGATGATGCCGATGCCGGCGGCGAAGGCGTCGGCGCTGAGAGTGCTGACGAACTTGCGGGTCCTCGCTCGCATGGTGATGTCCCTGACGTCCGTGAGCGCATGGGTGGCAGGCTGCGGGACGCCCGTCTGATCATCGCCAACGGAACCTGTGGGAGGGCGTGTTGGTGGTGCGAGGGGCGCTTGGCATAGCGACACCGGAGGACGGGTGATGGTATGCGGCTCACCGGCGGCCCTTGCCGATGGCGCGGGCCTGCCGGCCGCCGGTGCAGGACCACGTATCCCGCCTGGCTGTAGACCGTGCGGTAACCGGCCGCCCGGGCCGCTTCCACCAGGTGCGAGGTCCCGTGGTCGGGGAAGGTCTCGCGTACGCGGACGCCCCGCTCCGATGGTGCTGCGCTGCGAGGTCCGCGGACGTGCCGCCCAGCCGGTGCCGGGACGGAGAGCCGTCCCGGCACCGGCGTCTGACGGGGAGTCAGCGGCTGCGGGCTCCGGAGGGGCGGTGCTGCCGTTCGTGCGTCACTGCGAGACCCGGACGTAGTCGACCAGCATCTTCTGCGGGAAGACGGAGGTGGCGTCCGGGGCGCCTGGCCAGTCTCCGCCGACGGCGTTGTTGAGGATGATGTAGAAGGGGTGGTCGTAGACCCAGGGCCCCTTCGTCTGCTCCAGGGTGGACCGGTCGACGGTGAAGAAGGCGTTGCCGTCGACGGAGAAGGTCATGTGGCTGGAGTCCCAGTCGAGTGCGTAGGTGTGGAAGGCGGAGGCGAAGTCGCTGCCCGCGATCTGGTACGGCGAGCCGTAGCCGTTGGCGCCGTTGTACGCCGGGGCGTGGATCGTCGAGTACACGGTGTCCGCGACCTTGCCGACGTGCTCCATGATGTCGATCTCACCGCAGTTGGGCCACGGCGTGCCGGTGGTGAAGTTCGCGCCGAGGAGCCAGAAGGCGGGCCACAGGCCCTGGGTGCCGGAGACCTTGATGCGGGCCTCGACGTGGCCGTAGGTGAAGGTGAAGTGGGCGGCCGTGTTGATGCGGGCGGAGGTGTACTGGCAGGTGGTGCTGCCGGTGAGCGGGTCGGTGGGGCAGCTGCTGCCCGGGGTGGCCTCCTTGCGGGCCTCGAGCACCAGGTCGCCGTTGCCGTCCTGGTAGGCGTTCTTGGCGTTGTAGTACTCCAGTTCGCCGTTGGGACCGGTGCCGGGGTCGGCGGTCCACTTGGACGGGTCCGGGGCGGCGCCCGCCGCGCCGTTGAACTCGTCGCTCCAGACGAGGTGTTCGGGGTTGCCGGGGTTCGGAGGCAGCGCCGGCGGGGCGGTGGGGTTGCCCCCGGTGCCGTAGACGTCGAAGGTCCACAGGGAGTAGCCGTACGCGGTGGCGCGGGCGGTCCCGTACATGCGGACGTAGCGGCCGGTACCGGACACGTTCAGGGTCTCCTTGAAGCCCTTGCCGGTGGTGGTGGAGTAGACGGTGGTCCAGGTCGCGTTGTCCGGGGAGACCTGGATCTGGTACGCGGTGGCGTAGGCCGGATCCCACTGGAGGACGACCTGGCTGATCTGCGCGGTGGCGCCGAGGTCCACGCTGATCCAGCCCGGGTCGGTCCAGCCGGTGGTGTCGCTGGTCGCCCAGCGGGTCGCGGGGTCCTCGTCGAAGGCCTTGGCCGGGAGGCAGCCGGAGCAGTTGGCGTCGTCCTGGTAGGAGGAGGCCGTCGCCGGCTTCCCGTAGGAGAGCAGTTGCGGGGTGGCCGCGGCGGTAGTGGTGAACACCTGCAGTTCCCACAGCGAGTAGCCGTAGCCGGTGGCCCGCTGGGTGCCGTACAGGCGCAGGTACCGGCCGCTCCCGCTGAGGCTGAGCAGCTCGGTCGCGCCGGCTCCCGTAGTGGTGGAGTAGACGGTGGTCCAGGTGGCGCCGTCGGGGGAGACCTGGATCTGGTACGCCTTCGCGTAGGCGGCTTCCCAGGCGAGTTGGACGGCGCAGACGGTCTGGGTGGATCCGAGGTCGACCTGGAGCCATTGCGGGTCGCTGAAGGCGCTGGACCAGCGGGTGCCGAGGTTGCCGTCGACGGCGGCGGAGGCGGGGGTGCCCGCGTTCTCGGTGGAGGAGGCGGTGGCCGGCTTGTTGAGGGCGGCGTTGACGGTGCCGCAGCCGTTGTTGCCCGTGCCGGCGCTGCCGTAGACCTGGAACTCCCACAGCGAGTACCCGTAGGCGGTGGCGCGTTGGGTGCCGTACATCCGCACGTAGCGGGCGTTGCCGGAGACGCTGACCGTCTCGGTGCCGCCGGCTCCGGTGCTGGTGGAGTAGGCGGTGGTCCAGGTGGTGCCGTCGGTGGAGAGCTGGATCTGGTACGCCTTCGCGTAGGCGGATTCCCAGGTCAGGACGACCTGGTTGACCGTGTCGGTGGCACCGAGGTCGACCTGGAGCCACTGCGGGTCGCTGAAGGCGCTGGACCAGCGGGTGGTGGTGTCCCCGTCGACGGCGGCGGAGGCGGGGGTGCCGGCCGCCTCCGTGGAGGAGGCGGTGGCGGCCTTGCCCTGGGAGAGCAGGGTGCCCGCGGCGTGGGCGGGTGGGGCGCTTCCGGCGGCGAGGAGCAGGGCGGCGAGCATGGCGATGACCAGCAGGCAGGCCGGCCGTGCCGGTCCGGACGCCAGGCGTCCGGCGGCGGTGGGCGCGGTGTGCATGGGCGGCTCCGACAGGTGGGTGGGCATGGGAGCGGACCGGGAGCCCAGGCAGGGCAGGAAACCCGGGGTGAGAGCGCTCTCTCGGTGCGCCTCGATGATTCCGGCGTCGCTGAAGGCATGTCAATGAGCATGCGGGGTTCCGGAACTGGGGGACGGCCGCGATGGAATCGCCGTCCATGGAAGATGTCGATCGGCGCGCACAAACAGAACCACGATTCTGTTATCTTGGTGGCAAGAAGAACATGCATTCCTTTTGCGGGAGGTGCGGTGCCCCGGCTCACCGATGCGCGCAAGGAGCTCCGGCGCACCCAGATCGCCGAGGCCGCCGTCCGCTGCTTCAGCCGCAACGGCCTGGAACGGACCTCGATCGCCGACATCACCGCCGAGTCCGGCCTCTCGGCCGGCTCCATCTACGCCCACTACCGCAACAAGGCGGACCTGGTTCAGGCCGCCGCCCGCGACGTGCTGGCCAGGCGGGCCGATGTCCTCGACGCGTACGCGGCGGCCGACGCCCCGCCCGGCCCGGACGAACTGCTCTCCCGGCTCATCGCGGCGATCGACCCCGCCGAGGCCCGGGTCGGCGTGCAGACCTGGGGCGAGGCGACCACCGACCCGGCCATTCGCGCCATCGTCGTCGACATGACCGACCGGATGCGGGCGATGCTGCACGACTGCGTGACGGCATGGCTCGTCAAGGTCGAGCACCTCGAGCCGACCCCGGCCCGGGAGCGCGCCGCCCCGATCGCCCACCGGGTCATGGCCCTCTACCAGGCCGAACTGCTGTACACCGCCTTGCGGACACCGACCGAGGAGACCGCGTCATGACCACCCCGACAGCTGCGTTCGGCGCTCGTACCGTCTTCCGGATCGGCTACGGCGCCCTGCAGCTCGAGCGCCTGCACGACCGCCGCGACGAAGCCGTCGCGCTGCTGCGCCACGCGGTCGAGCTGGGCGTCGACCATGTCGACACCGCCGAGTTCTACGGATTCGGGTTCGCCAACCACGTCATCCGCAAGGCACTGCGTCCCCAGGACGACGTCCTGGTCGTCACCAAGGTGGGTGCCGACCCCGACCCGGGCGGGCGGCCGCCCCTGCGCCTGGCGCAGCGTCCTGAGCAACTGCGCGCCTCCGTCGAGGACAACCTGCGCAGCCTCGGCGTCGACCGGCTCGCGGTGGTCAACCTGCGCCGGCTGGACACCGGCCCCGGGCTGCGACCCGAGGGGGACCAGGTGGTCGGTTTGGACGACCAGCTGGCGGTGATGACCGCACTGCGCGACGAAGGAAAGATCGGCGCGATCGGGCTGAGCGGCGTCTCCCTCGACAACCTGCGCCGCGCCCTGCCCGCGGGCGTCGTCTGCGTCCAGAACGCCTACAGTCTCGTCTCCCGGGACGACGAGGACATGCTGCGGCTGTGTGCCGCCGAGGGCATCGCCTGGGTACCGTTCTTCCCGCTCGGCGGGGCCTTCCCCGGGCTGCCCAAGGCCACCGACGAGCCGGCGGTGCGCGCCGTGGCCGAGTCCCTGGGCGTCACCCGGGCCCAGGTCGCCCTCGCCTGGCTGCTGCACCACGCCCCGAACGTGCTGCTCATCCCCGGCACCGCCGACCGTGCGCACCTGGAGGCCAACATCGCGGTCGGCGGGATCACCCTCGACGCCGCCGCCCTCGCCACCCTCGACGCCGTCGGGTCCCGCTCCGCCGAAACCCCGAGCGGCTGACCGAACCGGCACCACGGAGCCGCGGCCATCCTCGGCCCGTACATCCGACGGGCAGTCAGTCCCCGTCGGCGGACCGCTCATTCAGGCGCACCAAGGACGGATCATGAAGGCCATCATCTACCGCGACAACGGCGGTCCCGACGTTCTCCAGTTGGTCGACCGCGACCTGCCCGAGCCCGGCCCGGGCGAGGTCCGGGTACGGGTCGCCGTGTCCGGGGTCAACCCGACCGACTGGCAGGCGCGTTCCGGCTCCGGCCACCCCAAGCGCTTCGCAGAGGTGACCCCGCACCTCGACGGCGCCGGCACGATCGACGCCGTCGGCGCGGGGGTCGACCAGCGCCGGGTCGGTCAGCGCGTCTGGCTGTTCATGGCCGCCGCCGGGCGGCCCACCGGCACCGCCGCCGAGTTCACCGTCGTGCCCGCCGAACAGGCCGTGCCGCTGCCCGACGAGGCCGGCTTCGACCTGGGCGCCTCCCTCGGCGTCCCCGCGCTGACCGCGCACCGCGCGCTCACCGTCGCGGAGGACGGTCCGCGCCGGCTGTCGCCCGGTGCGCTCGACGGGAAGGTCGTGCTCGCCGCGGGCGGGGCCGGAGCGGTCGGACACGCCGTGATCCAGCTCGCCCGGTGGGCCGGTGCCACCGTGGTCAGCACGGTCAGCAGCCCGGAGAAGGCCCGGCTGGCGGCTGCCGCCGGAGCCCACCACGTGATCGACTACCGTGAGGGCGATCCGGCCGGTGACATCCGCGAAGTCGCCCCCGACGGCGTCGACCTCGTCGCTGAGGTGGCGCTCGGCGCGAACCTCGCCCTGGACCTCGCCGTACTGCGCACGCGCGGCACGATCGCGACCTACGCCAACGACGGCGGCATGCCGGTCGAGCTGGACGTGCTGGGGAGCATGGTGCTCAACGCGCACTTCCACTTCCTGGTCCTCTTCCTGGCCGGTCCCGAGGCGCGTGCCGCCGCGGTTGAGGACGTCGCCGCCGCGGTGCGCGACGGGGCGCTGCCGGTCGGCGAGGAGCACGGGCTGCCGCTGGTCCGCTTCCCCCTCGACCGCACCGCCGACGCACACCGCGCGGTCGAGAACCGCGCGGTCGGCAAGGTCCTGGTGGACATCGGGGGTTGACGCCCGGTCAGCTGCCGGCTTCCGGGCCGCCAGGGAACCGGCATGGGTGGCCGGGAAGCCGTTGCGCCGGGTGACCGAGAGCAGGCCGTGCCGAACATCCGCCGTGCGGCGGAGGGAGGGGCGGCTCGCAGAGGTGCAGAGCGGCACACAAGGTATCGAACTGGTCTCGGAGTTGAGGACCGGCGGCGATCAACCGGGGTCGGCCCGCACACTCGGGATGCGGTCGGGCCGGTGGGACGAGCCGCTCCGGACGAGAGTGGTTCGCCTTCGCGGCCGCCGGGGGGTGCACGATGCGGAACTCCAGAATGGGCGGGATCGTCGGAGCCGGGTCGGCCGCGGCCTCGCGGCCGTGGTGGGGCTCGGTCCCGCCCCCGCCACGGCGGCGTCAACTCCCATGGGGGCAGCGGCGACAAGCGGCCGCGCCACGTTGACCCTGCGGATCACCGACCTGCCGGCGAAGGTCGCCGGTGCCGTGCGGGTCAGCGGGCCGCACGGCTACCGGCGCACGCTCCGCGGCGGGGCGGTCCTCGGCAAGCTCCTCCCGGGCCGGTACACCGTCGCCGCGAGTGCGGTCCGCGACCCCCGCGGCACGCTCTACCTGGCCACCTCCGGCACCGGAACGTTCACGCTCGCAGCGGGGAGCCGGACCACCCGGACCGTCGACTACTACACCCGTGTCCCGTCGACCACGCGGGCTGTCCCCGCCGCCGCCATCACGAAGGTCGCCGCCGCCAACGGCCGGCTCACGGTCACCGTCCACGGCGGCACCCGGTTCGCCGTCGGCCAGGTGCTCGCGGCAGGCGTCGGGCCCCGCACGCCGAACGGCCTGCTGGCCAAGGTGGTCGGGGTGCACGCGGTCACCGGCGGGGAGGTGGTCACCGCCGTGCCGGCCACGCTGCGCCAGGCGTTGCCCCAGGCGAAGCTGACCTTCTCCCGGGCCTACCCGGCGCAGGCAGCCGCTTCCGCTGCCGCGCCCGCCGCCATGGCGGTGCCGGGCTGGTCCAAGAACCTGAAGTGCGGCGCCTCCGCGCAGGTCGCCCTGCGGGGGTCGCTCAGCAGCTCGCTGTCCAGCACGCTGCGGGCCGACTGGTCGCTGTCCGGCGGGGCGACCGCCGCCGTCTCGGTCTCCGCACGCGAGGCGTCCTCCCTGACGGCCGCGCTGAGCGGCGCGGCCACCTGCACGCTGACGACCACTCAGCTCGGATCGACACGGACGCTCGGCGAGTTCACCGTGTTCATCGGCCCGGTCCCGGTGGTCGTGGTGCCCCGGCTGAGCTTCTTCGTCCGGGGCTCGGTGAAGACGACGGGAAGCGTCACGGCTTCGGCCGGGCAGGACTTCACCGCGACGGCCGGACTCTCCTACGCCCACGGCACGCTGACCCCGAACGCGACGGCGGTCGCGTCCAGTACGCACCAGCCGCCGACGGTCACCGGCACCGGCCGGCTCACCGTCGCCGTCAGCACCCGGCTCCGGCTGGACCTGTTCGGAGTGGCCGGGCCGACCGTCACCATCGACCCCGGCCTCGACCTGGCGGCCGACGTCACGGCCAACCCGTGGTGGACGCTGACCGGCACCCTCGACGCCGGGGCCTCGCTCCGGATCCCCGCCCTCGGGATCAACGCGTCCGACCCGCGGCTGTTCAGCAGGCGGGTCGAACTGGCCCACGCCGCAGGCCCGTTCCCCGCCACCGCGGTCACGGACGTGCCCGTCGGCGGAAACGGCACCGACGGTCCGGTGCTCGGCCCCGACGGCCGGGCGTGGCTGGTCGCCTGGGACGCCGCCCGTCAGCACACGCTCTTCGAGGCGGTCGACCCGGCCACCCGGGCCGTCCAGACCTACCACCAGACGGCGTCCGGGACGGTGGGCACCCTCAGCTACGACGGGCCGCTCGCCTTCGACGGCGGCGGGGGACTGTGGCTGGTGGGCTACAGCCAGGGCGGCAACCCCTCGGGGCCGGTGCTGATCCGTTACACGCCGACCGGTGCGCTCTTCAGCACCTACGCGCTTCCCGCGGCATGCCTCACGGCCCCGACCCGGCTGGCGGGTTCCTCCGACGGCTACGTCTGGGCGAGCTGCGTCGGCTACGCCGGCGACACCGTGGTCACCCGCGTCTCCGGCGGGGGGACCTTCACCACGTTCCACGCCCCGAGCGGCGCGCCGACGCTCGGCCCCCTGGTCCCCGGTGCGAACGGCGCCATGTGGGCGCTGGGACGCGGGAATGCGCACACCTCGGTGGTGGAGATCGGGACCGGCGGGCAGGCCGCGGTCTTCAACGACGGCAGCAATGCGAGCGGCCTCTTCCTCTCGGGCAACGGCACCGGCGAGATCGTGGAGACCGCGCAGTGCGACGACGGGACCGGTACCGGACAGCTCTGCTTCCAGCAGGTCGGCGCCGACGGGGCCCGTACGCCCCTGGGCGGCCTGCCCGGAGCGGACGGTGCCACGGGCGGCCGCATGGTCGCCCCGGCGATGGACCGCTCGGGGAACCTGGAAGTGCTGGTGGAACCGGGGGCGAGCAGCGTGGTCCAGCCCGGCCAGTACTACTTCTACGAGCTCACCCCGCTGGGCGCGGGAACCGTCCACCCCTTCAGCATGCCGACGGCCGATCAGGGCAGGTTCTCGCCCCCGTCGCCAACGGTGCCCCCGTCGTCACCGCCGATGGCGCCCTGTGGCTCGAGCAGTCGCAGTGGCCCGTCTCCGGCGACCTGCTGCGGGTGGCGGTGGGCCGGTGACGTCGGCCGTTGGCTCCGTCACGGACGCGTGAGGGTGGTGGGAGGAGGTGAGGCCGGGTAGGAGCAGGAAGCAAGGGAGAGCCTCGTCACGCATGAGGCGCGCGTCTCGTTGACGCTTCGGTGAGGGGAGCGGTGGTGGGAGTGCGGCGCCGCAAGGTGGATCTGGAGTTGCTGACCTGCGCCTGGCACGGGCACGCCCTCGGCACCGGCGGTGCCGCGGGGCGTCGTCCCGATCCGGTGCTGGTGCGGGAGACGGCGGACGGCCTCCAGTGGTACCGCTGCCTGCGCTGCGACGTGTGGATCCCGTCCAGGAAGCCGCTGGAGCAGGGTGTCGCGGCGGCGGACCGGAGCGAGATCACGGTGCCGGAGCGCGGGCGCGCGTTGCGCGACCGGTACGTGCTGCGCCTGATCGCGCTGGACCGGGTGCTCCACTTCCTGCTGCTCGGGGTGGCCGCCGCGGCGGTGATGGTCTTCGCGGCCGACCGCTCGCGCGTGTCCGGCCCGTTCTACCGCGTGGTGGACGCGCTGCAGAACGGGGTCGGTGGTGCGGGGGCGCGGCCCGGCACCGGACTGATCGGTGAGTTGGAGAAGGGATTCGAGGCCAGGGCGTCGCACCTGTGGCTGCTTGGCGGGATCCTCGCCGCGTACGCGCTGCTGGAGGGGGTGGAGGCGGTCGGCCTGTGGCGGGCGCGCCGGTGGGCGGAGTACCTGACGTTCGTGGCGACCACGGTGCTCCTGGTGCCCGAGGTGTGGGAACTGACGCACCGGGTGACGGTCTTCAAGATCACCGCGTTGGTGGTCAACGTCGCCGTCGTGGCCTATCTCCTGTACGCGAAGCGGCTGTTCGGGTTGCGCGGCGGGGCGCGCGCGGAACAGCGGGAGCGCGACGAGGACATGAGCTGGCAGGCCCTGGAGCGCGCCACGCCGTGAACGGCAGCGCCGGGCCCCGGCGGGGTCCTTCGGCACGGCAGGTGAGGGGAGTCGGCCCCTGAGGCGGCGCGTGCAGAGGCCCGGGAGGCAGGCCCACACGGTCCGGCCGGGTCAACCCTGGCCACCACTCGGTGGCTCGGGCGGTCACTACGAAGCAGATCCGGTCGGTTCCGGTCGAGGCGTTGTGGGGGCGCCGGGTGCGCAGCGCAGCATGTCAACTCCTGGCAGTCCCCGCTCCCCGGCCCTTCGCGGGTCGTCCTGGAGGTGACCGTGCGCATCCTGCTCATCGCGAGCGCGTTCAACAGTCTGACCCAACGGGTTCAGGCCGAGTTGGGGGACCGGGGCCACCGCCTGGCGTTCGCCTGCGTCGCCGGCGCCGAGGACGTTCGCCGCGCGGTGCGGGCGCACGACCCGCAGCTGGTGCTCGCCCCGATGCTGACGGCAGTGGTGCCCGAGGACGTGTGGTCGCGGTGGGTCTGCCTGATCGTGCATCCCGGGCCGCCCGGGGACCGCGGGCCCGCCTCGCTGGACTGGGCCGTGCTGGAGGGGCGCCGCCGCTGGGGGGTGACGGTGCTTCAGGCGGAGGCGGAGATGGACGCCGGTCCGGTCTGGGCGTCGGCCGAGTTCGCCCTCCCTGCGGTGGCGAAGTCCGACGTCTATCGCGGCGAGCTGTCGGACGCCGCGATGGCGGCCGTGCACCTTGCGGTGGAGCGTTTCGCGACCGGGCGCCACCGGCCCTGGCGACAGCAGGCGGGACAGGCGCGACCGACGGTGCGTCAGGAGGACCGCCGGATCGACTGGTCGGCCCAGCCCACCGCCGAGATCCTGCGCACCCTGCGGGCCGCCGACTCCCGGCCCGGCGTCCTGGACGAGTTCCTCGGCGGTGCGTGGTACCTGCACGGCGGCCACCCGGAGGACCGGTTGCGCGGCCGACCGGGGAGGGTGCTGGCCACCAGGGCCGGGGCGGTGTGCCGGGGCACCGTCGACGGTGCCGTGTGGATCCCGGAGCTGCGGCCCCGCCCGGCGCCCGGCGGGGAGGCGACGTTCCGGCTGCCGGCGGTGCAGGCGCTGGGCACGGCCCTGCCGCGGGTGCGCGAGATCCCTGCGCCCTGGGTACTGCGGGGGCCGGAGCACAAGACCACCTGGCGCGACATCGAGTACCACGAGCAGGGCGCCGTGGGCCTGTTGCGCTTCCGCTTCCCCGCGGGGGCGATGAGCACCGCGCAGTGCCGCCGCCTGCTCGCCGCCTACCGCTTCGCCTGCGGCCGTCCCACGTCGGTGCTGGTGCTCGGGCCGGAACGGGACTTCTTCGGCAATGGCATCCACCTCAACGTCATCGAGGCGGCCGAGGACCCCGGCGCCGAGTCCTGGGCGAACATCAACGCCATCGACGACCTGGTGGAGGCGGTGCTCACGACGGAGGACCGGCTGGTGGTCGCCGCCGTCCCCGGCAATGCCGCGGCGGGCGGGGTGATCCTGGCGGCCGCGGCCGACGAGGTGTGGTGCCGGTCCGGTGCGGTGCTGAACCCGCACTACCGGTTGATGGGCCTGTACGGGTCGGAGTACTGGACCTATGTGCTGCCGCGCCGCGTCGGCGCGGACCGCGCCCGCGCGCTGACCGCCGAGGCGGTGCCGCTGTCCGCCGCGGCGGCCGTGCGGATGGGGCTGGCCGACCGGCTGGTGCCCGCGGGGCCGGGCGAGTTCCCGGCGGCCGTCGCCCGGATGGCCGCCGAGCTCGCCGCCGATCCGGAGACCGCCGCGCGGATCGGGGCGAAGAAGGCCGCCCGGGAGCGGGACGAGGCCGTCAAGCCGCTCGCCGCCTACCGGGCCGAGGAGTTGGCGATCATGCGGCGGATCTTCGCCGACCCCGATGCGGACTACCACCGGCTGCGGGCGGACTTCGTCCGCAAGCGCCCCGGCGCCAGGCAGTGATCTGTCCGGTGCCCGCCCGGTGGCCGAGGCTGCCGCCCGGTAGCCGGTGGTCCCGGTCGCCTCCGTGCGCGACCACGTCCTGGACCACCCGTCCGCCGGGGCCCACGACTTGCCGGTCACCCCCGCCGGGCGTCACCTGGCCGCCGCGACCCTCCGGTCCCTGCCCCACACCGCCGCGCGGCTGACGTCAGCCTGGGCAACAGCCAAGCCGACGTGACAAGGTGACGCGCCGTCAGCGCCGCTCGTGCACGGACCGCCGGCCTGGTGGGTCCGCCGTTCGGCGGGTGCGGAGTGGGCCGAGGCCGAGGTCAGCCGAGCTGTCCGGTCGGACGCAAGGTGATGTGGTTGATGTCCACGCCCGTGGGCTGGTTGAGGACGACGACGATGGTGTCGGCGATCTGTTCGGCGGTCATCGCGGGTGCCTCGTCGGAGATGCCGCCCCGCTCCTGCCAGAACGGCGTGTCCACCACGCCGGGGGCGACGACGGTCACGCCGACCCGATCCTTGGAGACCAGCAGGCGGGTGTTCTCGGCCAGGGCATGCGCAGCCCATTTGGTGACCGAGTAGAGGTTGCCGGGGGTGTTCCGTACCCCCGCCACGGATCCCATGACGACGATCCGGCCCCTGGACTCCCGCAGGAGCGGCAGCGCCTCCCGAATCAGCAGCGCCGGACCCAGGACGTTGGTCAGGATCATCGCCCGCATGTCGTCGGGAGAGTGGCTCTCCAGGTTGCCGGGCAGGGAGAATCCGGCATTGGCGACGATGTTGTCCAGTCGGCCCCAGGCGTCCGCCACTCGGCCCACGGCGGAGGCGACGTCGTGCGGATCGGCGGCGTCTCCGGTGATGGTCAGCAGCCGTTCGCCCGCTGCGGCGGCAGCGGCGAAAGCGGCCAGCTTGTCGGCGTCCCGCCCCGTCACGGCCACGCGATGGCCCTGCTTGAGGAGGGCGCGGGCGGTGGCGGCGCCGATTCCGGTCGAGCCGCCGGTGATCAGCGTGGCGGGTTCCAAGGGGACGGCCTCCTCGGTGCGAGGGTGACGACGTGACGGCGGAGTGCCCAGGGGCGACGGGCTCGAGGCGGCGTGGGCCGTCCCTGGCTCCGGCCGCGGCGCGGGCGACTGCGGTTCGCTTGCACTATACCCAGCCGTCTCCCGGCCGCCCGCTCCGCCGGGCCGAGCCGGTGGCGACGCCGTCCTGGTGGTCGAACTCGCCTGCATGACAGGTGCTTTGAGCGTTGTGCGACGACGTGGCAGGAGCGAGGAGTCGACCGGTGGCCGCCATGTCGTCCCCGGCGCAGGCTACTTGGCAGGGCTGTCGCCGCTCGTCCGGTGGGGCGGCGTGCGTTCGCGGTGCCACTCCGCTCGACCCTCGCCCGGCTGCGTCGAGGCCTCCGGCCACCGACCCGACCGCGGCATGTACCGCGACTTCTGTGCCCGGGCGACGATTGGGTGACCGACCGTGCCGGACGTCGCAGAGCGCAGGTTCGCGCCTCCGGGAGTGCTCGACCTCCGGCCAGCGCGGTGTCCCCTCAGCCGGCCGAGGGCAGCGGGCGTCGGGTGCCGTCCTGCATCAGCAGGGCGCAGGAGGCTTCCTGGAAGGCGTGACGGCCCGGATCAGGGGTGATCTGGATGGTGATCAGGCGCGGTGCGTCGTCGGCGAGTTCACCGTGGAGCTCGACGGGCTGCTTGCCGCTGAGGCGGCGGATGTCCTCCTCTTTGCCGTCGATGAGGAGAGCCGCCGTGCAGGGGTGACGGCCGGTGACGGTCAGCGTGATCGAGTGGCCGTCCACATCCAAGTGGTAGCGGTGGTTGCTCATGGCTCGGCTCCTGAGGAGATGCGGATTGCCGTCGTCTCGGGGCAGCGCGAGGGGGAGCCGCCTGAGGCCGCGGGTGCATGGCGTGGGCAGCGGGGTGGGCCCCCGGTGCTGGTGGGCCTGGAGGGCGACGCTGGTCAGGGCGATCAGGAGGTCGGCGTCGGCGGGGACGTCCAGGAGGATGGTGATCCAGTCGCTGACCGGAGGGAGGCGCACCGCGGTGGAGGCGGCGAGTTGAGGGCCGAGACGAGCGATCACCGGCGCGGTCAGCTGCAGGTCCGCTTCGTCGAGGTCGTGCAGGTGCACGACCTCATGGCCCTCGAAAGCGAACGCGGTGCCGTGGCCACAGGACGGCGGAACGCTCGTGAGGGCCGCCCAGGACTCGAACTGCACGCGAGCCAGGGTGCCGGCGTCCATGAGGCAAGCATCACACGCCTCCACCGCAGGGCCCAGTCGGCGGCGGGGCCGGCGGCGCGGGTGCCGCGCTGCGGCGTGCGCTGATCAGGCACGTCGTGCGGCACCGGACGTCCGGGCGGGCGGCCGGCGCGGCCGCGAGGATGTCCCAGGCGGCCGCCGCGTCATCGGTGCCGGTGATGTCCAGGAGTCGCAGGACACGGGCCGAGCAGGCGGCAGGGCGCAGGTCCACGGCTGCCTGCGCCGCTTCCCGGCGGATCTGCGGAAGGACGTTGAGCCCGGGGGAGTCGCACAAGGTGACGTGGGCGACGCCGGCGAGGGGGCCGGCTCACGGGCTTGCATCAGTCCGGCACCGACGCGAGATCACGCTGGAACCAGGTGCCGGGCTTGCCGCCCAGGTCGGCCGGGTCCGCCGGGCCGACCGGGACGAAGCCGGCCTTGGCCAGCACCCTTCGGGAAGCGACGTTCGCGTGGGAGGCGGCCGCACGCAGTGTGCGCAGCCGGTGCCGGGTCGCCGCCAGCCTGCACAGCTCGCGGACGGTGGCGGTCGCCACCCCGCGGCCCGCGACGTGCTGGGCGACCCGGTAACCGAGGTGGGCCGTACCGTCCTCGAGGTCGTACAGGTTGAACCGGCCGAGAATGCCGCCGTTCTCGTCGACCAGCACGTAGTAGGCGCACTCGCCGGCCTCCTGCTCGGCCAGCATGGCGCTGTGCCGGTCCTGGAAGCGCTCGTAGAAGTCGTCGCCCCGGTCGGACACCGAGGCGGCGAAGTAGGCGCGGTTCGCCAGCTCGAAGGCCAGGATCGCGGAGGCATGGCCGGCATCCAACTGCTTCAGTTCGGGCACGGCGCGACTCTACTCAGACGCCGCGGCGAGGTCACCTGGGTTCCGTGGGGCGGCATCCACCGTCGGCACGCCGACACCGCTGACCGGACGGAGAGGGGGCGAGTTCTGGTGGAGGCGCTGTGTCGCGGGGCTGCTGGAGGCGGCGTGAACACGGCGGCACCGCCCGGGACCCACGCTCGGGCGACGCTGCCGGGCGACCAGGATCCCACCGACCTCACGGGGAGGGTGGTCCGCGGGCCGGACCAGGGGAGGAGCGACCGGGACGGAAGTTTGCTTTCTGCGTTGACAAAAAGGGTCCGGGATCAGAGGATCGGCGACCAAGGCCAAGGACGGCGAGGAGGCGGGGTGTCACCGTGGAGACCGCACCAGAAATGACGCGTTCGGCGTCCCTGCTCCTCGACCGACTGCGGTCCGCCGGCTTCGAGGACGTGTGCGCGCTTGACGACGCGCCCGGCGGCCAAGCGGCCGTCGCGGGCTTCGCGACCACCACGCAGGGGCAACGGGTCTTCGCCAAGACCTTGGCCGATCCCCCTCCCGCGGGCGGCCCCTTCCACGCCGAGGCTGAGGGGCTGACCGCCCTGCGCCTCCGGGGCGGGGTGCCGACGCCCCAGGTGCTGGCCGCCTCACCCGACCTGCTGGTGCTCAGCGTGCTGCGGCCGCGCCCGTCGACGACGCAGTTCTGGGAGCAACTGGCCCATGTGGTGGCCGAGTTGCACACCACGACAACCTCCGGCCGATTCGGCTGGCACCAGGACAACTGGTTGGGCCGCGCTCGCCAGGACAACACCTGGGACGACGACGGCTTCTCCTTCTTCGCCCAGCGCCGCCTGCTCCGCTGGCTCCCGGAGCCGCGGGTGCGAGCCGCACTCGACATCCGGCACCGCCGTGCGCTGGAGCGGCTGTGCGCGCGACTGCCCGAGCTGCTGCCGGACCGTCCAGCCTGCCTGACCCACGGCGACCTGTGGGCGGAGAACGTCCTGGCCACCGACACGGGGCAGGCTGCCCTCATCGACCCCGCGGTCTCCTATACCTGGGCCGAGGTCGACCTCGCCCATCTCTGGTGCACGCCACATCCGCCCGAGGCCCGGCGCTTCTTCGACGTCTACGCCGAACTGACCGGACTGGACGCCGACTGGCGCGCGCGGATGCCGCTGCTGCAACTGCGCCAACACCTCGCCGTGATCGCCCAGTTCGACCACGACTGGGGCGCCGCCGAGACGGTGCGCGGGCTGCTCGCCCCCTTCCTCACCAGGTGGACCCGCCGGAGCTGAACCCTCCGGCGCCGGGCTCACGCTCCGCTCGCGGTCACGACCGGCCGCCGCGTCCAGGCCTCGCGCCTGTCGCGGGAGGCCGGAGAGGTCGACGCCACGACGGGAGCGACCTGCCCGTCACCTTCCGTAGAGGCGCAGGAAGGCGGAGACCCCCGAGCGGACAACCTGCTCCAACTCCTGTTGCGGCAGCGGGAAGACGCCGTAGAGGGTGCGGTTGGTGACCTCCGCTCCCGTCAGCAGGATGAAGTGGCTCGCCGCCAGTCGCGGGTCCGTGGCGGCCAGCCGGCCGCGCGTCGTCAGTTCGGCGAAACGGCGGGCGAGTTCGGCCCGGACCGGGGCCGGGCCGGTGGCCTGCCAGTCGGCGAGGACCTCGGGCGGGAGGTGGGCGGCGTCGGCGATGATCTGGCGGACCAGGGCGAAGTGGGCGCGGAACTCCGCCAGGGGGCTCACCCAGTCGAGGGCCAGTGCATGCAGGGCGTCGGGCACGTCGGCGGCAGCACGGTCGAGCAGGCCGTCGAGGTGACGGGCCATCAGGTCGAAGGTCGCCGCGCGGACCGCGTCCGCGCTGTCGTGGATCACGGTGGCGAACAACTGCTCCTTGCCACCGGGGAAGTGGTTGTAGACGGTCCGGGTCGAGACCCCGGCCTCCTTCGCCAGGGCGTCCATGCCGGCGCGGCTGTAGCCGTCCCGGCCGAAGACGGTCAGGGCGGCGCGCGTGATGGCGGCGCGCTTCTCCGGGGCAGCAGGCATGGGACTAGGACCTCCGACGTAGGCGGTCGGCCCGGCAGGGCCTAGGTACAACGACCGTTGTAGGCATTGCAACGGTCGTTTTACTTTAACCGGGCAGTCGGCGATCAACCCCGACAGCACGCAACCGGACACCCGAGGAGCCCTTCGCATGAGCGCCGCAGCCCTGCACGCCGCACCCGACACCGCACCCCTGCGCACCGCCGTCATCACCGCGAGCACCCGGGACGGGCGGTTCGGACCGACCGTCACCCAGTGGTTCACCCGCCTCGCCGCCGGGCGCGACGACCTGGAGACCGAGCTGGTGGACCTGGCCGAGCACCCCGTCCCGAACACGCTGAGCTGGAGCCCGCCCGCCGAGGACCAGCAGCTGCTCGCGCCGCTCACCGCCAAGCTGGAGGCCGCCGACGCGTTCGTGATCGTCACGCCCGAGTACAACCACAGCTTCCCGGCCTCCCTCAAGCAGGCCGTCGACTGGCACTACACCCAGTGGCAGGCCAAGCCTGTCGGTTTCGTCTCCTACGGCGGCATCGGCGGCGGCCTCCGGGCGGTGGAGCAACTGAGGCTGGTCTTCGCCGAGTTGCACGCTGTGACGGTGCGGGACAGCGTCAGCCTGCACCGGGCGCACGAGGCCTTCGACGGGGACGGCGAGCTGCGCGAGAGCGCCGTGGCCGAGGGCGCGGCCAAGGGCATGCTCGACCAGCTCGCCTGGTGGGGCCGGGCCCTGCGCGCCGCCCGGGCCGAGCACCCGTACGGGCGGTGAGCCCGATGAACACCCGGACGACAACCGCCCGGTCAGCCGGCGGCACGGCCCCACGCGACGGGCAACCGGGGCTCTACGCGACAGCCGCCGTGGTCGTGCTCGGGTCCCTGATGAGCGTGGTCGACACCACCGTGGTCACCACGGCCCTGCCGTCCCTGGCGCGGCAGTTCCACGCACCGCTCGCCCAACTCCAGTTCGTCAGCTCCGGATACACCCTCGCCCTGGCCACGGTCATCCCCGTGACGGCATGGGGGATCGCCCGGTTCGGCGCGAAGAGGCTCTACCTCACCGCGCTCGTGGTCTTCGCACTCGGCTCGGCACTCGCCGGACTGGCGTGGGACCTGCCCAGCCTGGTGGCCTTCCGCGTGGTCCAAGGCCTGGGCGGCGGACTGCTCATGCCGGTCGGCATGACGCTGGTCATCCGGGCGGCGGGAGGCGAGCGCACCGGGCGCGCCATGAGCCTGATGGGGATTCCCGTGCTGATCGGCCCGCTGGCCGGGCCGCCGCTCGGCGGCTGGCTGGTGGACACGGCGTCGTGGCACTGGGCCTTCTTCGTCAACCTGCCCGTGGCCGCCGTCGCCGTCCCGCTCGCAGCCCGCCTGCTGGCGAGCGAACGTCCCACCGGTGCGGGAAGACTGGACATCACCGGGCTGCTGCTGCTCTCCCCGGGACTGGCCCTGCTGGTGTACGGCCTGAGCCGGCACGGCGCGCCGCTGCCCACGGTGGCGGGAGCCGCCCTCACCGCCTGGTTCGCGCGGCACGCCCTGCGCGCGGAGCGACCTCTGCTCGATCTGCGGCTGCTGGCCCAACGCCGCTTCGCGGCGGCGGTGGGGGCGCAAGTCCTGTTCGTCGCGGCCTACTTCGGTTCGATGATCCTGTTGCCGCTGTACTACCAGGGCCTGCGCGGGTTCACCCCCACCCATGCCGGACTGCTCGGCGTGCCGCAGGCGCTGGCCACCGGGATCACCATGCAGCTCTCCGGACGCCTGGCCGACCGGGTGCCCGCCGGGCGCATCGTGCCCGTGGGGATCGGCCTGGCCGCCACCGGGTTCCTGGCCTTCACGCTCCAGGTGACCGCGGACGTCCCGGTCGGCCACCTGCAGCTCGCACAGGTGGTCATGGGCGTGGGAGTCGGCCTGACGATGATGCCGAACCTCGCCGGGGCCACACGCGAAGTCGCCCCCGCGCAGGTGCCGATGGCGGCGACGACGCTCAACATCCTGCAGCAGGTGGCCGCAACGGCCGGGACCGCGCTCCTCGGCGTGCTGCTGGCGGCCGCGGCGGGCGCCGGCCCGGGCGCCGTGCCGGACGCGGACGGCTTCCGGCACACCTACGGCTGGGCAGTGGCGCTCATGGCAGCCGCACTGCTCCCGGCCCTGCTGCTCCCGCGCGGACGGCGGGACGGCCCGCGCGGGGTCACGGACCAGGCCGGTCCGTCGCAGACCTGACGACCCGTCGGGTCCCGCGCGCGGACCGGCCCGGGGCGGCGGCCCTCGCCCAGCGGTTCCGGCGCCGACCTCCGGACGGCCGCAACAAGGCCGAATCGGTGGCGCGCCGCAGGGAAATCAGGAAGGCTCGCCGCACGGTCCCACCGGTGTGCGCCGTAGGGTCGGCGCGCCATCGGCGAGTTGGGCCGCCGCTCCCGTCGAACTGAGAGGACGTCCTTGAATCCGGACCCCACGTGCTGCTTCTGCTCCCGGGTCATCGATCTCGGCCAGGACGGGGCGGCGACCGTACTCCGGCTCGGCCCCGTCGATCCGGGACCCGGAGGCCAGGTGCGGCAGCGGGCCTACGCCCACTCGAGCTGTCTGCGCGAGCGGGTCCATCCGAGCATCGACCTCTGGTGGGAGTTGTGAGGCGGCCCCGGCTTACGGAGCCGGGGCGGAACGCCGGCCTTTCAGGGGGTGAGGATGATCTCCTTCAGTTCGCTCAGGGTCCTGATTCGGTGGCTCGCCTGGGAAAAGTCCTGCGTGCTCGTGAAGTCGTTGTGCACCACGGCGCAGTCGATCCCGGCCGCCACGGCTGATCTCAGCCCGCGGGACGAGTCCTCCACCACCAGGGTCTCCGCCCGCGTGGCCCCGAAACGCTTCAAGCCGGTCAGGTAGGGTTCCGGGTGCGGCTTGGCACGCTGGTAGTCCTCGCGTACAAGGACGAAGTCCATGAACTGCGCAATCCGACGCTTCTCATGGATGATGTCGAAATCCCCGCGTTTCGCGGTCGTCACGATGGCCATGCGGACGAAGTTCGCCAGTTCGGCCAGGGTGTCGACGACGCCCTCGATCTCGATGGCTTCGGTCCGCAGATATTCCTGGTAGTAACGGTCACGGACCTCGCGCTGCGCGCTGATGGTCCGTTCGTCCACGCCTGCCGCTCTGGCCTGGTCCCACGTGCCCTTTCCATGGCTCATGTCCCGGAGGTACTGATCCTTGTCCACGGTCAAACCGATGTCCGCCAAGGCGCGTTCCCCGGCTTTGTAGTACCAGAACTCGGTGTCCACGAGGACGCCGTCGTGATCGAACAGGATGAACTTCTTCACGGCTTTCGTCCTTCCCTCCTGCGGACTTCCTCACCACCGCCGGAGCGCCGCCGGGACGCCGACACACTACCCGCGAGCCAGAGTCGAGCATCGCGCGGGCCGGCCGGGGCTGGGGCCGCAGGCGGCGGTCAGCCGCTGGTCACCCGCAGCACTCCCGTCTCCGTGCCCTGGTAGAGCCTTCCGTCGGGCCCGGTGGTGCCGGTCATCTGCAAGGGGTTGTAGAGCAACCCGAGGCCGATCCAGGAGCTGGAGAGTTGCGTCCCGGTCGCGGGGTCGACGGTGGCGTAGGAGTAGGAGGCGAAGGTCTGCGCCCCCACCGAGTCGGTCGGGCCGCTCACAGTGAAGGTGTAGATCTTTCCGTCGGCGAGTGAAAGCCGGGGCAGGGCAGCCGACTTGACGTTGCTGTTCCAGACGGGGTGGCAGCCCTCTCCGCCGGGGTTGAGGTCGACGCGGCTGAGGCCGCCCTCGAACGGGGCCGACGCGGGGACGCTGGCGGGGGCCCCGGCCGGGAGTGCGGGGTAGGGGTAGCCGTAGGTGTCGGTCACGAAGACGCTGCTGCCGGAGGCGATCACGGCGTCCTCGGTTCCGCTCGCGGCGTACTGGGTGAGCACAGGCGTGGTGCACACCGGAGTCGGGCCGCCTGCGACGCGGTAGACGAGCAGGTTCTCGTGCGGAGCGGCGTTGTCGGTGATGGTGACGTACTCCGTGCCGTCACCGGGGCCGAAGAAGCTCGGCGTGGCTCCGGTTCCCCAGCTCAGCTGGCCTGGCTTGCGCCCTGGTCCGCGGTCGTAGGGGGCGCGCCACTCCACCGTGGGGGTGCCGTCGGCGGTGTCGGTCAGCAGGTAGAGCGCGTGATCGGTGGCGACGGCGGTGTGGCCGGGGACGGTGGAGATGCTGTTCTCCACGCCCTCACCGGTGTGGATCGTCCGTACGGCGCCGGTGGAGGTGTCGGCGGTGCCGATGACCCCGCCTGCGGTGGCGAACCAGACCCGGCCGTCCCAACCGGGGCTGAGCCCGACGATGTTGTCGCCGGAGGGGAGGGAGGCGGCGAGCGGTGTCGACTGGTCAACCGTCAGGGTCCAGGCGCCGGCGGTGAGGTGATGGCCGATGCGCAGCAGGTTGTCGTCGCCGTCGACGACGACCAGGGCGTCGGTGTTGTCGAGGTAGGCGTAGACGCCGCCGAACAGGCTGCCCTTGGGCAGTGCCAGCGAGGCGAGGTCGGCGCCGGTGCCGGGGTCGAGCAGGTGCACGGTGGGCGTCTGGCCGAAGATCGTGGTGCACAGTGCCACGGGGAGGCGGTCGCTGCCGATGACCACGGTCGGGCAGGCCGATGCGAGTGCGGTGCGGCTCCAGTGGACGGTCCCGCTGCCGGGGCCGGGGTAGGACGTGGTGTCGCTGGAGGCGCTGTCGCCGTGCATGGTCGCGGTGCCGTTGGCGGCGGTGGCGGGGTTCTGCGGCGGGAGCGGTCCGAAGCCGGATGCGGCGCCGTGCGCGGCGGTGGCGGGTGCGCAGAGCGCCGTCACGGTGGCGAGGGTCAGTGCGGCTGGAAAGACACGTACGGTGCGCAGGCGCATGGAGGGGTCCCGTTCCTCTGGTCAGGGTGTGGAGGCCCAGCGGCGGTCGCCGTGATCCGCATGCGTGCGACGTGGGAACGGTGCGACGCGGGAACAGGGGGGCCGCTCGGCATGGTCGGGAGCGGCCGACCTCGTGGTCGGGGGCACGAGGTGTGTGTATCGACGAAGTACGTGTCGCCGCGTCAGCTGACGCGGCGACAACCCGTGGTGGTGGCAAGGCCGTGGTCCACATGGCGGCGACTCACCAACACGGTCATGGGCCGTGACTCTAACCGAAGTTGGCGAGCGGCGCAGCACTCTCACGGTGACGGCCGCAGGGTTCAGGACGGGCATGGTGCTGCCGACGGGCCGCCTCAGCCGCGCGGTGTGCCGGTGGGGACGGACGCGAGGACGACGGTGAGGACGCCGGTGCGGACCGGGGGAGCCGATGCGCGTGGACCGCGGCATGTCGAGAACGGGTCAGCGGCTCCGTCCCCCGTTGTATCAGAGGTCAGAGGGGCCGCACCGGAGGGAGAGAGCCGCCATGGCGATCCAGCGGATGGACAACGTCGGCATCGTCGTCGAGGACATGGAGGCCGCCGTCGCGTTCTTCGTCGAACTGGGCATGGAGCTCGAGGGGAGGGGAGAGGTCCAGGGGAAGTTCGCGGACCAGTGCACCGGGCTCGACGGCGTGCACTGTGACATCGCGATGCTCCGGACCCCGGACGGGCACAGCCGGCTCGAGTTGGCGGCGTACCGCAGTCCCGTGGCGCTCAGCGCCGGGCCGCGCAACCGGCCGCACAACATCGTGGGCACGCACCGCGTCATGTTCGCCGTGGACGACATCGAGGACACGGTGGCCCGGCTTCGGCCCCACGGCGCCGAACTCGTCGGGGAGATCGCCCGGTTCGAGGACAGCTACCTGCTCTGCTACCTCCGTGGCCCGGAGGGCGTCATCGTCGGGCTGGCCGAGCAACTGCGCTGACGCGCAGGCAGGTCGGCCGGCTCGACGAACTGCCGGAACTCCCGTCGCCGGGGAGCGCGGCCCTCACTGCCACGTCGCGGTGTCCGGGTCGATGCCATGGGCACGGGCGGCGGCGTCGATGATCCGCCGCAACCACCCGGCGAGGCCGGGTCGGGTCGCGTCGTAGTGGGCGGCGAACGCCGGGTCCGCTTCGAACCTGCGGCCGAGGCAGACCTGCATCTGCCTGGTGAGCGGGAAGTAGGAGGAGGAGAACAGCTCCCGATGCCGCTGCGCGAGCGCGTTCGCCTCCGGGCTTCCGGGCTCGACGCCCGCTTCCATCGCCTCGGCGAAGGACTGCTCGAGGGCGGTGGCCGCGTCCGCGACGGCCTGCCACTCCTCGGGGCCGCGCACGGCGGAGCGTTCCGCGTACTGCCGCCACTGCGCGGTGTCGCCGTAGTCCTGCCGGGCCTGGGCGGTCCACTTCGGGTCCCATCGCGGGCCCAGGATCGCGGCCTGCTGCTCGACGGTCAGCAGCAGGCCGCGCTCGTGGGCGTCGATCATGCGATCCAGCCCCTCGGCGAGCTGCCGGAGGCGGTCGATCCGGTCGGTGACCTGCTCGCGTTGGGCCCGCAGCGCACCGGTGACGTCCACGGCCGGGTCGTCGAGGACGAGTTGGATCCGGTCGAGGGCGAGGCCGGTCTCCCGGTAGACCACGATGCGTTGCAGGCGTTCGAGGTCCCCCGCGGTGTAGAGGCGGTATCCGGCGAAGGTGCGCAGCGACGGCCGGGCGAGCCCGATCTCGTCCCAGTGGTGCAGCGCGCGGACGGTCACGCCCAGGCGCGCCGCCACCTGGCCGACCGTCAGGCCGTCCGCGTCCTCAGGGGTTTCAGGCATGCTGCCCATTGTCGCGGCGGTCGACGCCGGGTGGGGTGATCCCGATGGCGGCGAGGTTGCGTGCCTCCTGGCCGGCAGGATCGAAGGGCTTGGCGGCGGTGAAGACGATCCGTGCGTTCTCCGGGGTCGTCACCGCCACGTCGCGGGTGTTCCACGGCGTGTCCCGCGGATCGTCGACGGAGCCGGGGAGCACCGTCCGGCATGCCTCGACCAGGGGGTCGATCTGGTTGAGCACGCACGCGAAGCTGACGCTGAGCGCGGGCGCCTGCTCGGGGACGGCCGGAGCCGAGACGAGCAGGACGTCCTGGAACGCCCACCGGCGCAGATGCACCAGCCTGCCGGGGATGGCGAACAGCTCGAAGAATCCCAGGCCGCGGGTCCAGAAGTGCACCGACGCGGCCAGGTCGGTGGTGGGGATGGTGACGAAGGCGGGCATGCCGTAGATGCCGTGGAAGGGCTCGGGCGCGACCGCGTCCGGGCCGGGCGCCGGGACGGGGCTCATCTCGAAGGCGTCGTAGTAGTGGCTCATGGACGCAAGCTTCTCGGCCTCACGCAGGGTGAGGGTCAAGTCCGGGCCGCCGGGTGTGTCCTGGCCGCCCGGCCGGGTCAACGGACGTGGACGGTCACCGTCCGAGTGGCCTGGATGATCGTCTGGTGACGGTCCCGGGGCGAGGACGCCTCGGTCAGCACTCCGCGGAACTGCCACTGGCCCCGGTGCGACGGGCGTATGCGCATGTCCACGCTGCCGCCTGCGTTGTAGCCGCCGTGCGAGCAGCGCAGCGTGACCCAGTGGCCGGCTCCGAATCGCTCCTGGACGCAGAACCGGTTGTAGGTCGAGTTGTCGTCGTCGCCCTGGCCGGCGAGGTGGACGGTCGCACCGAGGCGGACGGTGTGGGGGCCCGCCGTGAACGAGCTGTCGGCCTTGGCCCAGGCGGTGGCCGCCGCGAGCCCGAACGCGCTCGCGGTCGCGGCGGTGACGACGGCGGCGCGCAGCGCCCGTCGGCGGTTGCGGATGGTCATGGATCTCCCCCTCGTGTCGGCGTTCCCCCGGTCCGAGCGGCGGGTGGGTTGCACCCGCACGCCTGATCCGTTCGGGGATGGAGACAGCCTGCGGGCGAACGCAGTTGCTCGTTGCGCGTCACCGTTCGGTGACAAAGCCGGCGACAACTGCAGGTCTGGCAAGGGCACTTCGGTGCGTCCTGCCGGAGCGGGCCGGCCGTGCGGGCCGGCATCGGGCGCCGCGGTGGCCGCCGCAGGGAAGTGCTTCCGGCGAATAGCGCACTGCTATACGCTGAGGGCATGACGAAGCAGATCAACATCCGGCTCGACGACGACGTCCATGCCCGGCTCGTCGCCCGTGCCGAGGCCGAGGGCACCACGGTGACCGCCCTGATCACGCAGGCGGCCGAACGTGACCCGCGTCTGGACGGGGGCGCCGCCACGGCGGCCGCCTTCCTGGCGAAGCACGCGTCGGAGTTCGCCGCGGCCTTCCCGGAGGAGGAACCGGACAGCGCGTCCGGTCGGGCCGCCTGAGATGGATCTGCACATCGACATCCGCTGGCTCCTGGAGCGCCAGGCGGAGGTGCTGCCGAAGCATCCGGACGTCCACGACTTCTCCGGTCTGGTGGCGGCGGTCGCCCGGCACCGGGTGAACACGCCGCGGCTGGATTACACCGCGGACGCGGCCTGGCGTGCGGCGGCACTGTTCCACGAGATCGTCTCGGTCCGCCCCCTGCCCGCCCGCAACGCCCTGTACGGGGCGCTGATCGCGGTGGCCTACATGGCCGCGTCGGGGGAAGCGGTCGACGCTCCCTACGGGGCGCTGAGCGAACTGGCGAAGGAGGTCCGCGCCGGCAGCGCGGATGTGTACGCCTGCGCCGACCGTATCCGCGGCTGGCGGGTCTGACCGGATACGCGGCGCACCGGCGAACCCCTCCGAAGCCCGGGTTGGTGGGGGCCAGGGCGGCGATCTCCCGGTGCACCCCCCAGCCAACTCAGCTTCTGGCGAGGTGAGTTGCGCCGAGCGTCAGCAAGTGATGCATGACAGCGGCAGGAATCTGCGGGTTGCGGACTGCCTTGTCGCCGCTGCGCGGGTCCAGCAGGAGCGGCACGAGCACGTCGGGCGGCAGGGCCGGGTGAGCCATGGCCCCGCCACCGCACGCCCTCGCTCGTCTCGGCCGCAAGCCGTGCGGCGGGCTCCGCGCTCGGTGCGCGGTGGGCTATTCGCCCCAAGCGTGCTCCAACTCGCTGCGGAAGGTGGCGGGCTCTCGTCCGATGAGATCGGCCAATGTCGGGTCGACTGCGGTGAATTCGCCGTTGCGCGCCGCGGCGAAGATGCTCAGCAACAGGTCGGCGACCGGGGCGGGCGCGCCGTGCGCGAGGGTCTGCTCGCGGAAGGCGTCGTCGGGGACGACGGTGCGGGTGAAGGGCCGTCCGGTGGCCTCGGTGGCGATCTCGGCGAGGGCGGCGAAATCGAGGGCGGCCGGGCCGGTGAGCGGCGGGGTGGGGCCCTGGAGGTGGGTTCCCTCGGTGAGGATCACGGCTGTGGCCTCGGCGAGGTCGTCGTGGCCCGTCCAGGCGACGGGGCCGTCGGCGGGGAGGGCGATGTCGCCGGTGTGCCGCGCGGGCTCCAGGAAGTGCAGGGCACTGGAGGCGTAGAAGCCGTTGCGCAGCGCGGTCCACGGCAGGCCGGTGGCGCGCAGGAGGTCCTCGGTCCGGGCGTGGTCCCGGCATGCCTGGAAGCGGGAATCGTGGGCGGCGCCCATCTGACTGGTGTACAGGATGCGGCCGACGCCCGCCTTCACGGCGGCGTCGATGGCCGCGCGGTGGCCGGCGACGCACTCCTCACCGGTGCGGTCGAGGGAGACGAGGAGCAACTGCTCGGCGCCTTCGAAGGCATGGACGAGGGAGTCGGGGTCGTCGAAGCTGCCCTGGCGGACGCGGACGCCACGGTCGGCGAGGTCCCGGGCCTTGCGGGGGTCGCGGACGCTGACGCCGACGCGGTGCGCGGGCATGCGCTCCAGCAGGCGCTCGACGGTGCGGCGGCCGAGCTTTCCGGTGGCTCCGGTGACGATGATCATTCGGTTCTCCCAGCGCTGGTTCCGGTGGAATCACCTTGATGCTAACACTGGAAATTCCGTTGGAATCAGATCGTCGGTAACATCGGTTCATGGCCTCCCGCGACTCCACCCGCAGCCCTCGCCGCCGCATCGTCGAGGCGGCCGTCGAGCTCCTGGAGGCCGGCGGCCCCGACGCCGTGAGCACCCGTGCGGTCGCCGCCGCGGCCGGGATGCAGCCGCCGGCGATCTACCGCCTCTTCGGCGACAAGGAGGGACTCCTCGAGGCGGTCGCCGAGCACGGCTACGCGCAGTTCCTGGAAAGCAAGAGAGCGCAGCTCGACACCGACCCCACCGATCCGGTGGAGGAGCTGCGCCGCGGCTGGGACACGGTGGTCGAGTTCGGGGTCCGCCACCCGGAACTGTTCGCGGTCATGAACCGGGCCACCGGCCGGGGCGCGGACCTGGCACACCGAGCGGGCCTGGAGATCCTCCATGGGCGGGTGCGCCGTCTGGCGGCCGGCGGGTGGCTGCGGGTCGACGAGGAGCTGGCTGCCCAGATCATCCGGGCGACCGGGCAGGGCGCGGTCACCACGTGGCACTCCACCCCTGCGGACCGCCGGGACCCGAAGCTGCTGGCCATCATGCGCGAGTCCATGGTCGCCGCCGTCACCCGCGCCGAACCGGCGGTTCCCGCCGCGGAGTCCGGTCCCGCCGCGGCGGCCCCCGCCCTGCTCGAGGCCCTCCCGGAGGACGGCGGCGTGCTGACCGATGCCGAGCAGCACCTGCTGCGCGAGTGGCTCACCCGCCTCGCGGCGAACGGCGGCCGCGCGCCCCAGGCCTGATTGCCGACTCCTCGTCAGGCCCTGTCGTCGGGGCGTGAGGGCCGGACGCGCGGTCAGGCGGTCGACGCACCCCAAGAGCAGCGCCGAGCCCGGCCGACGCTCGCTCCGACGTGATGGGCTCGCCTGCTGGGTGCCCCCCGCCGGAGGGCACCCAGCAGGAGGTTCAGGCGTGGGCCGCGGCGCGGCCCCGGTGGCGGGCGATGACCTCGTCCATCAGGGCCACCAGCACGTCGCGGACCGACCCGCGGTCCCGCGCGTCGCAGGCGACGACGGGCACGTGGGGGGACAGCCCCAGGGCTTCCCGGACCTCCTCCAGATCGAAGCGTTGCGCACCGCTGAAGTGGTTCACCGCGAGGACGAAGGGGGCGCCGCGCTCCTCGAAGTAGTCGAGAGCGGGGAACGAGTCCTCGATGCGCCGGGTGTCCACCAGCACCACCGTCCCCAGGGCCCCCTCCACCAGGTCGTCCCACAGGAAGGAGAAGCGGTCCTGCCCGGGGGTGCCGAAGAGGTACAGCACGAGGCTCGGGTCGAGGGTGATGCGTCCGAAGTCGAGCGCCACCGTGGTGGTCGTCTTGCCCTCCACGCCCTCCAACGAGTCGACGCCGACCGAGACCTCGGTGATCGCCGCCTCGGTGTCCAGCGGTTCGATCTCCGAGATCGCGCCCACGAAGGTGGTCTTGCCCACTCCGAGGCCGCCGCTGACCGCGATTTTCGCGGACATCGGGACGGCCGCGGCCGCGGCCCGGGCACGTTCGGCGCGTGCCGAGCGGTCAGAGCGAACGGACATGGTCGCGAATCCTCTCCATCAGTTCCAGCGGAAGTTCCTGCGGCTGGTGCGCGCGGGTCAGCAGCAGCTCGTCCGCCAGCAGGTCCGCCACCAGGACCTTGGCCACACCCAGCGGCACCCCCACGCCCGCCGCCACCTCGGCCACGGAACGCGGGCTCTGACACAGCGTCACGATCCTGCGCCGTTCGAACTCCAGCGGCGCGTACTGGGCGCCGGGCGCGGCCAGCACCTGGGTCTCCAGGCGCAGGCCGTCGTGGACCGGACGGGCCCGGCCGCCCGTCATGATGAACGGCCGGACGAACAGGGCGTCCTCCGCCGCCTCGGGCGGCTCCTGCCCGGGTTTCCTCGCATCGGCGGTCATCGGGGCAGTGCCTGCCTCAGGTCGGCGATCAGGGCCGGGGTCAGCAGGTCGCCCGCCCGCTCCGCGAGGACGGCCATCTCGTAGCCGACCAGGCCGAGTTCGGCCCCGCTGTCGGCGAGGACGCCGACGCAGGAGCCGTCGCGGACCGCCGAGACCAGCAGGAAGCCCCGCCGCATCTCGATCATCAGGAGCTTCATGCCGTCGAAGTCGAAGCGGCGCGAGGCGCTGCGGGCCAGCCCGGCCAGGCCGGACACGATCGCGGCGAGGTGGTCCGCGTCGGTGCGGCCCAGGCCTTCGGAGACCGCGATCAGCAGGCCGTCGGAGGAGACGGCGACGGCCTCGCGCACCCCGTCGGTGGACCGGACGAAGTTGGCGAGCAGCCAGTTGAAGGTGCTCGTGTCGGTGGCGGTGGTCACGACTGCTTCTCCTCGTTCGATCCGTTCCAACTGCCCGCCGGGCGTCCTGCCGCCGCGCCGCGCTCGTGGGCCGTGCGCAGGGACGAGAGCATCGCCGAGACCTGCTGCGGCGAGCGCTCCGGGGTGCGCTGGTCGCCGGCGCGCCAGCGGTCGTCGGCCTCGCTGACCGCGCTCGCGATGGCGCTGCGCCTCGGCCGCTTCACCAGCCCGTTGCGGGTCCGGGCGGCGGAGACCGGTCGGGAGCCCGCGCCTGCAGGGGCCGGGGCCGCGGAGGCTGCGACCGCCTGCCCCGCGGCTGCCGTCACCGTGCCGGGTTCGGTCCGGGACTGCCGGGGCAGTGCGGCGAGGGCCGGGGCGTCGGCGACCACCGGGCCGACCTGGCGTCGCAGTTCCTCGGCGGTCGACGGCGGCAACGTCCCGGCGTCGATCTCCCGTTGCAGCTGCTGCCGGTTCAGCTCGGCCCGCGACTCGGACGTGGACTCCAGCACCGGCGCGTCCTCCAGGAGTACGTTCGGCAGCAGGACCCGGGCCACCACGCCGGCGGCCGGCGCCTCGCCCAGCCGTACCTCGATGCCGTGCCGGCGGGCGAGCGCGCCGACCACGAAGTGGCCCAGGAACCGGGTGGGTTCGGCCATGAAGCTGGCCGTGCCGGACAGGCGGACATTCGCCTCGGCCAGGGCGTCGGGCGTCATGCCCAGGCCGTGGTCGACGACGGCCACGAGGTAGCCGGCGCTGGTGCGGCGGCCCTCGATCTCCACGTCCATGTCCGGCGGCGAGAAGCTGAGCGCGTTCTCGATCAACTCGGCGAGCAGATGGGCGACTTCGGCCACCACGGTGCCCACGACGCGGACCTGGTCCACACGGCGCAGGGTCACCCGGCGGTACTCCTCGACCTCGGACAGCGCCGCGCGGATCACATCGGTGACGCCGATGGCGGTACCCCAGGGCCGCGGGCTGGACTCGCCGGCGAGCACCAGCAGCGATTCCGCGTTGCGTCGCATCCGGGTGGCCAGGTGGTCGAGTTCGAACAGGTTGGCCAGCTGTGCGGGGTCGGCGTCCTCGTGCTCCAGCTTGTTGATGAAGCCGATCTGACGGCGCACCAGGTTCTGGTTCCGGCGTCCCAGGCTGACCAGCGAGTCGGTGGCGTTGCGGCGCAGCACCGCCTGCTCGGTCGCCAGGTCGTAGGCGACGCGCTGGACCTGGTCCAGGGCTTCGGCCACGCGGCGGACCTCGTCCCCGGACCGGTCGGGGACCCGGACGCGGGGCGGCTCGGGCTGTTCGCCGCCGCCCGCCTGCACCGCGGCGACCGCGGCGGGCAGTCGCTGTCCCGCCACCTCGGCGGCCTCCCGGGCGAGCCGGGCCAGGGGTCCGGTGACCGCGCGGGCGGTGCCGACGGCGAGGGAGATCAGCACGAGCGCGGCCAGCACGGCGACTGCGGCGTAGAGCAGGGCAGCCCGTTCGGCCGCCGCGGCCAGGCCGTCGGCGCGGGCGACCACGTCGGAGCCGATGGCGACCTGGACGGTGCGCAGGCCGTTGATGGTGGCGGTCATGTCCGCGTACCAGCGGTCCGCCGGGATGGCGTCCTGGTCCAAGTGGCCGGCGCCGCCGACCGCCTGGCGTTCCCAGGCCAGCACCTGCCGGGCGGCGCCGGGCTGCCAGACCCGGGCGAGCGCGGCCGCCTCGGCGGGGGTGGCGGTCTGTGCTGCCTGGTCGAGTTCGGCCATGCGCGCGGCGCGTGCCTCGGCGAAGCGGGTGTACCAGTCGCTGATGAAATGCCCGTGCGGGAGGCTGCCCATCATCAGGGCGCGCTGCTGGCCGGTGGACTCCTTGGCGTTGCCGAGCGCCAGCAGTGTCTGCACACCGGCGCGCAGCGCCGGGTCCTGGCTGTTGCCCAGTCCCAGGTCCAGGTGGCTGAGGGCGGTGTTGGTGCGGGTGAACCAGTCGAAGACGGTCACCAGTTGACCCTGGCCGCTGTCGGTCGACCGGCGGACGCCGGGGAGTCCGTCCACCAGTGCCAGACCCGTGCGGACGGCGCGGGAGGCGGCGTCCTGCCTGCCGGCGACCTGCGCCCTGACCTGGGCCAGGGCGGCGTCGGTCAGCTGCCGCTGCGCGGGCAGCTGGGCCCGGAAGCGGTCGTTGCCGCCGGCCACGCCGCAGCTGAGGCCGCGCTCCTTCTGCAACTCGTGCACCAGGCCCTGCAGGGCGACCTCCAACGTGACGCCCCCCGACGCCTGTTGTGCCGCCCGGTAGCGGTCGTACTGCTGGAGGGCACCGATGCCCAGCAGCGTCAGCACGAGGACCAGCGCGAGGGTGAGAATCCGCGCGAGTTTCGCCCGGATCGTGCGAGGCGCGAGGAGCCCGGCCAGGAATCCGACACGGCGCGTGCGGGGCTTTTCCTGCTGGGCTTGATCGCCCTGTTCACGTAGAATTAACAATGTGCTCGGCACCGGGGCCGACCTCCGAAGTGCTGGGTGTAGCAAGGAAGATCGGCCCACGTTAAGGCGGTGGGCGCTGCTTTGCCGTCGGCGGACGGGAACTGAATTCCTTTCAGCGACCCGGCCCCGGTGAAATCGCGCAAAGGTGTTCCTGGCCCGAATCTGCGGACCTTTTGCCCCCTGCTCCGTGGCCGCCGTCAGCGTGCCGGCGCCCGGGACAAGCGTGCGGAGCAGGTCGTCCGTGATCGTGCGAATGCGTCAGTCAGCCGCTCCGGGCAGGCAGCGCGCCGAGGCGGTGGAGCAGGCCGAGGTCGTCGCGCACCGCCCACCGCTCGGCGATGCGCCCGTCGGTGACGCGGTACATGAACGCGACTTCGCGCGTGAAGTCGCCGCTCGGCATGGGGTAGCCGAAGAAGTCGCCGCCCGGCCAGTGGCCCGCCCGGACGCCGAACTGCACGACCAGGTCGTCCTCCGCGACCACGTAGGACTGCCGCCAGTGCTCGGTCTGCCAGCTCCGGCCCCCCGTGGCGAGGTAGTCGCGGGTGCCTTCCAGCCCGGCCGGCCGACCTGGGGCCAGCGAGTGGTTGACCATGTCGGGCGCGCACAGCACGTCCAGCAGGCTCAGGTCGCGGTTGTTCAGGATCGCGTCGAAGCGCGCCACGATCCGCTTGTTGTCGTCCTGGATGCTCATGGATCCCACCTCCGTTGCGTGGGTTTCCGTGGGAGCGCATTTCGTGAGAGTTCCACTCTCTTCGTGACATCTCTACTATCACCAATATGGGCAAACCGGTCAAGAGGCGCTATGACAACACCCGGCGGCAGGCGCAGGTTCGTGCCACGCGAGCCGAGGTGGTGGCCGCAGGACGGCAGCTGTTCGTCGAGCGCGGATACCCCGCCACCACCGTCGAGGCCATCGCCGAGGCGTCCGCGACGCCGCCGGCCACGGTCTACCGCCTGTTCGGCTCGAAACGCGGCATCCTGTCAGCCGTGCTGGACGTCGCGTTCGTCGGGGACGACGAGCCGGTGCCCTTCGGCGAGCGTCCTGCCGTTCGGGCGGCCCTGGGCGAGCGGGACCCAGCACGCCTCCTCGATCTCTTCGCCCACCTGGCGAGGGAACTCCTCGACCGCTCCGCGCCGGTCCAGCACGTCCTGCGCACCGCTGCCGTGGTCGACCCCGAAGCAGCCGCCCAACTGGAGACCACCAACCGGCAGCGGCTGGAGGGGCAGTCCAGGATCGCCGGGGTCCTGGCCGACCGGGGCGCCCTCGCCGAAGACGTCGACCAGAGGCGGGCGGCAGACCTCATCTACCTCCTCATGTCCCCGGAGGTCCACCGCATCCTGACCGTCGAACGCGGCTGGAGTCCCGAGGCGTACGAACGCTGGCTCGCCACATCCCTGCGCGCCTCGCTTCTGCCCTGACAGACGCTCCGCCCTTTCCTGTCCCCCGTTTCCTCGGGAGGCGCCTGGACCACTGCGGGATACTGAACGGCATGGAACTGCGCGGGGACAAGGTCGTACTGCGCCCGGTGAACGTCGGTGACGGACCGACCCTTCACCGCATCGTGCGAGAGCCCGAAGTCGCGGCATGGTGGCCGCCGCCCGACGACTTCGAGGACATGTGGGCCGTGGTCCTCGACGGGGAAGTCATCGGAGCCATCCGGTTCGAGGAGGAAACCGACCCCGACTTCCGGCATGCCGGCATCGACGTCTTCCTGACGGCGCGTCACCACGGCAGAGGGCTCGGCACCGACGCCGTGCGCACCCTCGCCCGGTGGCTGATCGCCGAGCGCGGCCACCATCGGCTGACCATCGACCCCGCCGCGGACAACACCGTGGCCATCCGCAGCTACACCAAGGTCGGGTTCAAGCCCGTGGGCACCATGCGCGCGTACTGGCACGACCACCGGACGGACACCTGGGAGGACGGACTGCTCATGGACCTACTCGCCGACGAACTGACCTGATTTCCTCCGCGCGCCCACGGACCGCGGTCGGCGCGGGAGGTCCCGGGGTCCCTTGGAGACTGACGGTCGGTCAGACCAGCCCGACCAGCGCCCCCTGCCTGCCGGTCCGGGACTCTCCGTCCCTACCGGACTCCGTCCCTACCGGACTCGACCTGGGGCGGGTCGAGGCCGGACGGTCGGCCATCAGCCGTGGGAGCCGGGGGAGTCCGGTCGAGGTCGCATCAGCAGCAGGTCCTCGCCCCAGGCGTCCAGCACCGCGGCATGGCCGGCGGCCCGGGCGGCCGTCTCCACCTGGGCGAAGAGCCGCTGCTGCGTCGCGACATCGCCGGTCGCGGTGATCCGGGCGACCGCGTCCAGCAGGGTGGCGCCGTCCCAGCCCGGCAGCGGGAACCGGTCCAACTCCCAGGCCAGGTACTTGTTGTAGGGGCGCGGTCGGCAGGCCAGGGCGAAGAGCAGATCGAGGAGGATTCCGACACTGGCGGCGGCGTCGAGATGGCCTGCGAGCGGATTGGCGTCGCGGTGGTTCTTGACGGAGCGGTAGAGGGAGTTGGCGTAGGCGTCCAACAGGGCCGCGGCGGAGCCGAAGGCCTCGTCGGCGTCGAGCCGTCCCATCGCGGCGACGATCCGGGCGATCTCCCCGTCGCTGCGGTCGACCAGGACCTGGGAGCGGGCGATGGCGTACCGCTCCCAGTCGGCGGGACGGCGGAACCGATCGAGAGAGGTGACGACCAGGTCCAGGTGCCTGGAACGGTATCCGTCGAGCGCCGCCAGTTCGCTCGCCGCGTCGTCGGCGAGGACGACGTACAGGTCGTGGTCGGAGTGGCAGGTGCTCATGCCCTCATGGGCCTGCGAGCCCTTGAGGACGAGCCCGACCACGGCCGGGTCCGCCGTCGCCTGGGCGATCAGGGCCCCGAACTCCGGAGTCACGTCAGTTCCTTGCGCATGTCGATCACGGCCGCCTCGGCGCGGCGGATCTGTTGGGGCGCGTTCGCGCACCTGGGTGGTGAGCCGTACCCACCGCAGGAGGGCAGGTCCGCGTCGGTGAGGCCGCGCACCGAGAGCGGCATCCTGATCCCGTTCATCGCCACATCCCTTCGATTCCCACAGTGGCCGTCGCCCATTGCAGCAAGCGGGCCGCCAGGCCGTCCAAGGAGTTTCGAGCCGTCGCCGGGCCGCCCGCGGGGCGACGGCGAAATCACGGCGCGGTCGGGGGCCGACCGGCGTTCGGCGGGCGCAGACTTGAGGCTGGGGCGTCGAGGCTGAGGAGGTGGATCCGATGGCCGGAATCACCCGGCGGATCATCGCCCTGTTCACGATCAGCGCGATCAGGGCGAACAGGAGCAACGGGATGCTGGACCGCGCGGACGAACCGCGCCGGGCGCCGGACCACGCCGCCGGGAGGCGGCCGGTGCCGGCAGGGACGGGACGGCGCGGCACGGCAGACGTACGCGCCCTCGCGGATCTCGGGTGACGACGATGCGCAGCCGCTTCCAGCCCGACCGGCAGTTGACCGTCCGCATGGTGACGACGCTGTTCCTGCTCGGACTGCTCTACGTCGCCTTCGTCGCGGTGCTGATCGTCCTGATCAAGTCCTGGATTCTCGTCGTGGTCATCGTCGGCGGCATGTTCGTGGCGCAGTACTGGTTCTCCGACCGCCTCGCGCTGTTCGGGATGCACGGGCACATCGTCACTCCCGAGGAGGAGCCGCACCTGCACGGCGTCGTGGACCGGCTGTGCGCGATGGCCGACATGCCGAAGCCGCAGGTGGCGGTCTCGCGGATGGATCTGCCCAACGCCTTCGCCACCGGCCGCAACGCCGACCACGCCGTGGTCTGTGTGACCACCGGTCTGCTCCGGCGCCTGGAACCGGAGGAACTGGAGGGCGTGCTCGCCCACGAGTTGTCCCATGTGGCGCACCGCGACGTCGCCGTGATCACGATCGCGTCGTTCCTCGGCGTGCTCGCCGGGCTGCTGGTCCGCTTCACCTTCTACTCGCAGCTGTTCGGGGGCCGCAGCCGCAACGACCAGAACACCGCCATGTTGTTCGCACTGGTGATGACGGTCTCCGCGGTGGTGTACGCGCTGAGCTTCGTGCTGATCAGGGCGCTTTCGCGGTACCGGGAACTGGCCGCCGACCGCTCGGCCGCGCTGCTCACGGCCCGCCCGTCGGCTCTGGCGTCGGCGCTGACGAAGGTCACCGGCGACATCGCCCGGATCCCCACCGAGGACCTGCGCACGGCGCAGGCGTTCAACGCCTTCTTCCTCACCCCCGCCTTCGGCAAGGGCGCGGACGTGGCCACCCTGTTCTCGACGCACCCCAGCCTGGAGCGTCGGCTCGAACAACTCGCGGAAATCTCCCGGCAGTTGGGTGGCGGCGGAGTGCACTGACAAGGAGGGACCGCCGGCCGCAGGGTGTGGGGGCGTGCGGCCGGCGGTCGGTTCGGAGCGGCTACGCCATGGTGAATTCGGCGTGGAGTCGTC
>NZ_JBHSQJ010000076.1:0-18161 GCF_042658505.1 Streptacidiphilus monticola
CGAGGGCGCTCCGCCGCCTTGGATCCGGCCGCGCCTGACGCCGCGGGCTGATTCGGAGAGATCCGCCGGACAGGCTCTACGGCAGCGGGGCGGCGGTCCAGGCGCCGCCAGGGTGGCGGTACTCGGGATCGGCCGGGTCCAGGGGGCCGCCGTGGGCCGCCTCCAGTCCCGCGGCGAAGACCTCCGAGTCGTCCTGCGGCTCGTAGCCCAGACGGCGGGTCGGCGGGCAGGCCCGCCCGGAGGAAGCGGCCGACGCCGCCCGCCGCTCCGGCGATCAGTACACGTGCCATCAGGTCGTCCCCTCCAGGGCGGTGACGGGTCGTCGGCCGCGCGCCGGCCGCCGGATCAGCGGCGGGCGGCTCGTTCGATGCGGGCCCGAGCGGTGAACAGGGCGTCCACGACCCGCGCCTCGGTGGCGTCGTCCAGTCGTGCGGTCGGCACCGAGACGCTGAGCGCGTCCCGGGCCGGGCGGCTGGTGTGCAGGGCGATGCCGAAGCAGCGGATGCCCAGGGTGTTCTCCTGCCGGTCCACGGCGTAGCCGCGCTCGCGGGTGGCGGCGAGGTCGGCGGCGAGGGCCTCGGGATCGGTCAGGGTGTGCTCGGTCAGGGCCGCCGGGGCCGGGCCGACCAGCTTGCGGACCTCGGCGGCGGGAAGCTCCGCGAGCAGCGCCTTGCCCAGCGAGGTGGCGTGCGGGCAGGCGGCGGCCGATCCGGGAGATGGGCCGCAGGTAGTGCCGGGACTCGCGGGTGGCCAGGTAGACCACGTCGGACCCGTCGGCGCGGGCCAGGTGGACGGTCTCGCCGGTGGACTCGGACAGCCACTCCAGGGTGTCCCGGGCCGCGTCGACCAGGGTGTCGCCGTCGATGTAGGCGGTGCCCACGAGCAGGGCGCGGACGCCGATGCCGTAGCGGGTGCCGGTGGCGTCGGTCTCGGCCCAGCCGCAGTCGGCCAGCGTGCGCAGCAGCATGTACAGGCTGCTCTTCGGGTAGCCCAGGGCATCCTGGAGGTCGGCCAGGGAGTGCAGGCCGCGGTGCGAGGCGAAGAACTCCAGCAGCTCGACCGTGCGCAGCGCTGACTTGACCGGGGCGGGGGTGTCGGCGGAGCTCATGGCGGTCATCTTCTCGCGGCGGCAGGGGCGTTCGGCGTGCGGGCCCGGACGTGAGCGGTCAGCGCGGCGACTCCGGCGAGGTCGGCGTCCGAGGCCAGGCCCAGGTGGTAGAGGCGGGCGCCGGTCGCGCCGCTCGCGTCGACCTGGGCGGGGAGGGTGTCCGGGGAGCCGCCCATGCCGCGCACGGCGAGCAGGCTCGCGCGGGCGGCCGGCCCGGTGGACCGCGCCGGGCCCGGCTCCGTCCAGCAGTTGACGACGAGTCCGGCGACCACCGGGGCGGTGCGGGCGACCTCGACGCCGGTGAAGGACCCGGAGCCCAGCGGGTCGGGATCGGCGTGCAGGAACACCCGGGTGCGGTCCAGGACGCGGAGCATGGCGCCGGACTCGGCGAGGACCGCGCGGGCGGCGGCGACCAGCTCGGCCAGCCGGGACAGATGCTCCGCGCGCGGTGGCGACAGCGGCGGACGGACCGGCCCCGCGTCCCGTCCTTCGAGGGCCACGGCCGCCTTGACCAGAGCGACGGCGTAGCCGCGGCCCGGTTCGCGCAGCTCCGTCAACGGCCGGTAGAGGACGTCCAGCAGACGGCCCGTCAGCTTCTCGTCGCCCGCCCGGTAGGCGCGGTGGAAGGCCATGGCGATGTCGGGCGCGAAGCAGTAGACGGCCGAGGAGTAGCCGGTGACGCCCACGGCCCGGTAGGCGAGGGCGCTCATCTCGGCGGTGGGCATGCCGTTGAGCCAGAGCAGCCGGTCGGCGCCGAGGCGGTCGCGGACCGTTCCCATGATCCGCTGCAGCTGCTCCAGGTTGCCGCGGCCGTCCTTGAACCCGACGACGTTGGGAAGTTCGGCGAGCTCGGCGACGAGCGAGGGGGTGAACACGACGCCCTCGCGCTGGTAGAGGATCACGTCCAGGCCGGTGTCCCCGGCGATCCGGGTGTAGTGCGCCTTCAGGCCGTCCGCGTCGCCCTGCGCGAGGTAGTGCGGCAGCACCAGCAGGCCGTCCGCGCCGGCCTCGGCGGCCGCGGTGCTGAACTGCCGTGCCAGGGCGGCGTTGTGGCCGGTGCCGGCGACGACGGGCAGGCGCCCCGCGGCCTCCTCGACGGCCACGGTCACCACGTCGCGGTACTCGGCCGGGTCGAGGGACCAGAACTCCCCGGTGCCGCAGGCGGCGAGACCGCCGCGGCGCCCTGGGCCAGCCGCTCCCGTACGTGGGCCCGGTAGGCGTTGAGGTCGAGCCGGCCGTCGGCGGCGAAGGCGGTGACGGGGAAGAAGAGGAGCCCGTCGAGACGGTCGGCCAGGCGTGCGGACATCGGTGCTCCGGTTATGTATGTGAATGAGAACCAGGCTGGTGGCTGCCACGCGACGAGCGAAGGCCCAGGCCCTCAACCATGGATGGGGAGGTCTCGGCCGCGAGTTGTTCACGTGTATGAACGTCAGGAGTGACCGGCGTCAGTCGAAGGCGACCGCCTCGGCCGGCACGATGCGCACGCCCGCCTCGGCCAGGCGCTGCTCCACCTGTGCGGGGACCTCGCCGTCGTGGGTGGAGTGGGCGCCGGACGCCAGCACGACCCGGTGGCCGCGGGACAGGGCCGCGAGCGCGGTCGCCGTGACGCAGAACTCGCTCTGCATTCCGGCCAGGACCAGCGTTGCCGTGGCAGGCAGCAGATCGGCCAACCCGGTGCCCGCGAAGGCGTCCTGCTCGGACTTGTCGACGACCGGCTCCCCGGGCAGCGGCTCGTGGACGAGCTGCCAGCCGTCCGTTCCGGGCCGGTCGGGGTCGTCGGGGCCGCCGTTGTTGCGGATGTGGACGACCAGGGCCTCGGCCTCACGGGCCCGCGCGAGCAGCGCGGAGAGGGCCGCGGCGACCGAGCGGGCGGCCACGACGGGCTCGGGCGGCAGCAGCATGTTGCGCTGCACGTCGATCAGGAGCAGAGCGGTGGGCATGAGGCCATCATAGGAACATGTGTTCGAATTGGCGAGCACCGCCGACGGCGCGGCGGAAGGCATTTCAGGCATCGCCCCAGGCAGTGCTACTGTTCTTCCCGTGCCCGGGCGATTAGCTCAGTGGGAGAGCGCTTCGTTCACACCGAAGAGGCCACTGGTTCGAACCCAGTATCGCCCACCGGGAAACTGAGGCCCCTTGTCGAACGAGGGGCCTCAGTGCTGTCCCCGGTGCTGTTCTGAGTAGCCGTCAGGCCGCCTCCTCCGCCCAGCCCCGCATCGGCCAGGCCGGGTTCACCGGATCCGCGGCCGTGCCGCTGCGGGCGAACCACTGCTCCAGGCCCCGGGCTTGGGCCGCGTGCCAGACGGCCTGCCGCAGGTGCAGCTCCGCCGTGGTCAGCCCACCGAGCCGGGTGCCGTGGCGGCGGCCGATCTCCCGGGCGAGGCGCAGGGCCGCCGTGGCGTCCGCCGCGGCGTCGTGCGCCGCGTCGAGGACCACCCCGTACTGCACGCACAGGTCGGTCAGCGTGCGGCGGCCCTTGCGGTAGCGGTCCAGGTGCTTGTCGAGCACCCAGGGGTCGAGCACCAGCAGCGGGTGGCCGGCCGTGTAGGCGTCGAGCGGCAGGCCGCGGTGCCGGCGCAACTCCCGGTCCAGCAACGTCAGATCGTAGGGCGCGTTCATCACCACCAACGGGCGCCCGGCGCGCGCGCTCTCCGCCAGGGCGCGCGCGATCTCGTCCGCGACCACGCCCGGCGGCCGGCCGTGCTCGCGCGCCCAGGCGTCCGTCAGACCGTGCACGGCGGTGGCCTGTTCGGGTATCGGCACCCCGGGATCGGCCGCCCAGCGGGTGACCGCGGGGGGCGTCCCGGGGATGTCCTGAACCACCAGGGCAGCCGTGACGATCCGATCCGACTCGACGTCAACTCCCGTCGTCTCCGTGTCGAACGAGGCCAGTGGGCCCTCGTACCACGCCGTCATCCCGACCTCCCCTCGACCGGACACATCACCGTGATACCCGGTCACCCTCCGCGTTCAACCCTCGCCGGAAGGGTTCCGACCTGCGTCGCCGTTTCACTCGTACGAACGTTGGAAATCACAGGAGTTGACGGGGCGTCCGAAAACCGACGGTGCCTCGCGGCGCGTTCACTCTCCGCTTCCCCACAGCCCTGGTGGCACCGACATGGCACTCACAAGGCCGGAACCGGCCGATCCGCAGCTGCCCGGCCGGCCCGCGGCCGACCGGTCCGACGTGCTGCGCGGTCAACTCGCCGTCACCTCCTGCATGGAGACGCTCCAGGTCGGGTACCTCCATGCGGTGGTGGCGGCGGCCGGCTGCGCACTCGCCTCGCCGTTCCCGGACAACGGGATCGACTGGCATGTCAGCCACGGCAGTTCGAGCCACACGGAGGACGACGAGGTCACCGTCAAGGTCCAGCTCAAGTGCACCTACCAGACGGCCCCGGATCCGCCCGGCGGCCACTTCAGCTTCACCCTCGACAACGAGCACCTGCGCAAACTGGCCCATCCCCGGGTCGCCGTGCACAAGATCCTGGTGGTGATGCTGGTGCCGCGCGAGGTGGACCGGTGGCTGCTGGCCCGGCCGGACCGGCTGGAACTGCGCCACTGCTGCTACTGGGTCAACCTGGCCGGCCATCCGGTCACCGGCAAGCGCCGGACGAATGTCCGGATTCCCACGGACCAGGTCTTCGACGATCGTGCGCTGTGCGCCATCATGGCGCGTGTGGGGGCGGGCGGGCGTCCGTGATTCGTCCGGAACCACCCCTGCACCGGAGGGAAGGCGTGACAGCGATGCGGCGCGACACCCGGCAAGCCGAGACGGCGACCCTGCGCGGAGTGGTCCGCGCGTCCGGCGCGGGCGAGGCGGGCAGCCCGCTGCCCGGCTCCCCGCTCGCGGATGTGCCGTTGCCTGATCCGGCCCGGGTCGAGCCCGCCGTGCTGTGCGCGCTGCTGGCCCGGCACGGCTGGATCCGCCGCGGCGGCGCCCAGGGCCGGTACAGCCGGTGGACCGCCCCGGAGGACCTGGAACCGGACACCAGCCTGCTGGTCCCCGCGGACCGCTCCTTCGACGACAGCCTGGACCTGCTCGCGGACGCCGTCGCGGCGCTGGCGCGATCCGGCGTTCCGTCAGCAGGCGTGATCCTGGCGGCACTTGCGGTGCCCGGCGACGAAATCCACTGGCGCCGGGAGACCCCGGGCGCGGGCGGAGCGGTCCCCTGGGACGCGGACGCCGAACTCCACGCCGGGGCGAGCGGGATGCTCGCGGCCGCGGCAAAGGCCGGCCAGGCGCGGGCGGCGTACTTCGGCGCGCGCTTCGAGGCCGAGGCACGGGACTTCCTGGGGCGGGTGGTCGTCGTCGCCCCCGGCTCCGGGGCCGGAACGCTGACCGCCTACCTGCCGGCCCCGGACGACCGGGCGGCGACGACGGCTCTCGCGCGATCGCTGGAGGCGCTGCGCGACGCGGTGGACCTCCAGCGCACGACCGGGCGGGCAGACGCCTTCGACGCCGGGGTGCGGGTCGGGGTCAGCCATGAACTGGTCGCGGCGGTGGTGCGGCTGGTCCGGGGCAGCGAGGGGGTGGCCGTCTCGCTGGCCTGGTCGCCGCAGGCGGGCACGCCGGGCGGCTTCGGCAGCCGGCGGCTCGCGGTCGAGTTCTCGCCCGGGGACCTGCCCGCGCTGGAGGAGGCGGCCGACCGACTGGAGCGGAGTGAGCCCTCCCGGCCCGTGGAGCTGGTGGGCGCGGTGGTCCGCCTCAAGCGGGCGGTGCCCGGCGCGACGGGGACGGTCCGGCTGCGGGTGCTGGGTGGCGCGGAGGTGGAGGAGGTCCGGGTCCGGCTGGACGACGCGGAGTACCGCGTGGCCGTGGAGGCCCACCTGACGGGCCGTCCGGTGCGGATCCGCGGCCGGTTGGAGCGGAAGGCCGGCTTCCGGAGACTGGCGAGCCCCACGGACCTGCGGATCGCGGACCTGGAGGAGGGGGAGCGGGAGCGCCTGCTCAAACCGCTCCGCGAACCCGAGGACGCCCCGTAGCGCGGCGTAGCCGCCGGGGGCGCGGACTCCTGCCGAGCCGAGCCCGCCCCGGGAGGTGACGTGCCCGCAGGTGATGGGGCTCGTGTGAGCCGAGGGCACCGGTAGCGCGGCGTAGCCGCCGGGGGCGCGGACTCCTGCCGAGCCGAGCCCGCCCCGGGAGGTGACGTGCCCGCAGGTGATGGGGCTCGTGTGAGCCGAGGGCACCGGTAGGGCGGCGTAGCCGCCGGGGGCGCGGACTCCTGCCGAGCCGAGCCCGCCCCCGGCGGGGTGCCGGGTTGCTGGCGTGCGCAGTTCCCCGCGCCCCCGGCGGGGTGCCGGGTTGCTGGCGTGCGCAGTTCCTCGCGCCCCTGGCGGGGTGCCGGGTTGCTGGCGTGCGCAGTTCCTCGCGCCCGGGGCGGGGTGCGTGGCTGGGGTTGCGCGAAGAGGAGCGGGGGCTCGGTACCATCAGGGGCNCCGCGCCCCCGGCGGGGTGCCGGGTTGCTGGCGTGCGCAGTTCCTCGCGCCCCTGGCGGGGTGCCGGGTTGCTGGCGTGCGCAGTTCCTCGCGCCCCTGGCGGGGTGCCGGGTTGCTGGCGTGCGCAGTTCCTCGCGCCCGGGGCGGGGTGCGTGGCTGGGGTTGCGCGAAGAGGAGCGGGGGCTCGGTACCATCAGGGGCGGCAGCCCCCTGCCGCTTCCCCCAGGAACCGAGAGTCAGGAGAGTCCGGTGTCGGACGTCCGCGTGGTCATCAGTCGTGAACCCGATCGGGAAGAGCGCGTGGTGACGACGGGCACTACGGCGGCCGAGCTCTTCCAGGACGACCGCAGCATCATCGCCGCCCGTGTGGGCGGCGAGCTCAAGGACCTGAGCTACGTCCTGCAGGACGGGGACGTCGTCGAGGGCGTGGCCATCCGCAGCGAGGACGGGCTCAACATCCTGCGCCACTCCACCGCGCACGTGATGGCGCAGGCCGTGCAGGAGGTCTTCCCGGAGGCGAAGCTCGGCATCGGCCCGCCGATCAAGGACGGCTTCTACTACGACTTCGACGTCGCCAAGCCGTTCACCCCGGACGACCTCAAGGCCGTCGAGAAGAAGATGCAGGAGATCGTCAAGCGCGGTCAGCGCTTCTCCCGCCGGGTGGTCACCGATGACGAGGCGCGCGCGGAGCTGGCGGGCGAGCCGTACAAGCTGGAGCTGATCGGGCTCAAGGGCTCGGCCTCCACCGACGACGGCGCGGACGTCGAGGTCGGCGCCGGCGAGCTGACGATCTACGACAACATCGACGCCAAGACCGGCGAGCTGTGCTGGAAGGACCTCTGCCGCGGTCCGCACCTGCCCTCCACCCGGCTGATCCCGGCCTTCAAGCTGATGCGCAACGCCGCCGCGTACTGGCGCGGCAGCGAGAAGAACCCGATGCTGCAGCGCATCTACGGCACCGCCTGGCCCTCGAAGGAGGAGCTGAAGGGCTACCTCGACTTCCTCGTCGAGGCGGAGAAGCGCGACCACCGCAAGCTCGGCGCCGAGCTGGACCTGTTCTCCATCCCCGAGGACATCGGCTCCGGCCTGGCCGTCTTCCACCCGCGCGGCGGCATCATCCGCCGGGCCATGGAGGACTACTCGCGCAAGCGGCACGAGGAGGCGGGCTACGAGTTCGTCTACACCCCGCACGCGACCAAGGGCACCCTGTTCGAGAAGTCGGGCCACTTGGACTGGTACGCCGACGGCATGTACCCGCCCATGCAGCTCGACGAGGGCGTGGACTACTACCTCAAGCCCATGAACTGCCCGATGCACAACCTGATCTTCGACGCGCGCGGCCGGTCCTACCGTGAACTCCCGCTCCGCCTCTTCGAGTTCGGCACGGTGTACCGGTACGAGAAGTCCGGAGTGGTGCACGGCCTGACCCGTGCCCGCGGCTTCACCCAGGACGACGCGCACATCTACTGCACCAAGGAGCAGATGGCGGAGGAGCTGGACAACCTGCTCACCTTCGTCCTCAACCTGCTGCGCGACTACGGCCTGAACGACTTCTACCTGGAGCTGTCCACCAAGGACCCGGAGAAGTACATCGGCTCGGACGAGGTCTGGGAGGAGGCCACCGAGACGCTGCGGAAGGCCGCCGAGAAGCAGGGCCTGCCGCTCGTGCCGGACCCGGGCGGCGCGGCCTTCTACGGCCCGAAGATCTCGGTCCAGGCCAAGGACGCGATCGGCAGGACCTGGCAGATGTCGACCATCCAGGTCGACTTCAACCTGCCCGAGCGGTTCGACCTCGAGTACACCGCCCCCGACGGCACCCGTCAGCGGCCGGTCATGATCCACCGGGCGCTGTTCGGGTCGATCGAGCGCTTCTTCGCCGTCCTGCTGGAGCACTACGCGGGCGCGATGCCGCCGTGGCTGGCCCCGGTGCAGGCGGTCGGCATCCCGATCGGCGACGCGCACGTCCCCTACCTGCAGGAGTTCGCTGCCGAGGCCAAGGCCAAGGGGCTGCGGGTGGAGGTGGACGCCTCGTCCGACCGGATGCAGAAGAAGATCCGCAACCACCAGAAGCTCAAGGTCCCCTTCATGGTCATCGTCGGCGACGAGGACATGGCGGCCGGCACGGTGTCCTTCCGCTACCGCGACGGCTCGCAGAAGAACGGCATCCCCAAGGCGGAGGCCCTGGCCGAACTGGTCGACGTCGTGGAACGCCGGGTGCAGGTGTGACGCCTCGGCGGCTGTGAGTGACGGAGGGCGGTCCCGAAACGGGCCGCCCTTCGGCCTATGCTGATCAGCATGACCACCGAGCCGGAGCAGCAGCAGGGAGTCGGGGTCCAGGACGCGTTCCAGCGCCTGTGGACCCCGCATCGCATGGCCTACATCAAGGGCGAGGGCAAGCCGAGCGGCACCGCGCCCGAGGACGGCTGTCCCTTCTGCGCGATCCCGTCGATGAGCGACGAGGACGGGCTCATCCTGCGGCGGCGCGAGCACGCCTACGCGGTGCTCAACCTGTACCCGTACAACAGCGGCCACCTGATGGCGGTGCCGTACCGGCACGTCGCCGACTACACGGAGCTGACCGCGCAGGAGACGGCCGACGTGGCCGTGCTGACCAAGCAGGCGATGACCGCGCTGCGCGCGGCGTCGGGCGCCCACGGCTTCAACATCGGCATGAACCAGGGCTCGGTCGCGGGCGCGGGCATCGCCGCCCACCTGCACCAGCACGTCGTCCCCCGCTGGGGCGGCGACACCAACTTCATGCCGGTGGTCGGCCACACCCGCGTCCTGCCCCAACTCCTCGCCGACACGCGGAAGATGCTCGCGGAGGCGTGGCCCGAGGACTGACCCCCGGGCGGTCAGCCGGCGAGCAGCCGCTGCGCCAGGTCGCGGTACTGCCGCAGGGCGAGCCTGAGTTCCTCGGTGCCGACGGCGCCGTCCCCGGCGGGCTCGGCCCAGGACGAGCGGGCGGCATGCCGGTGCTCCTGCAGCCCGGCGGTGATCCGGGCCACGGCGTCGGCGACGACGGCGTCCGCGGCGCGGACGGCCTCGCCCGGGTCGTCCACGAAGACGTCCAGGGCGTCCTCCAGACGGCTCGTCAGCTCGGCCCGGTCCTCCGGGGCGAGCAGCCGCGCGTCGGCACGGGGCGCTGCGGGCGCCGCCCTGCGGTCGCCGGGGCCCGCCTGTCGCGGCAGGCGGGCCTTCGGTCCGCGCGGGGCTTCGGCGTCGTGTCCCTCCGGCTGCTGCGGCACGCCGGGTGGTTCCTCGGGTCGGTCCGTCACGCTGTCCCTCCGTACGGTCGTGGTGGCAGGTCCGGTCGCACCGGCTGACAGGCCGTCAGGCCGAGGCCGGGTGCCTGCGGCCGGGGCGCAGGCGGTCCAGGGACCGGGGCGACCTCTTCGACGCGGTCGGCCGGTCGGCGTCCGCCAGCAGGTCGGTGAAGAGTTCGCGCAGCCGCAGCAACTGGGCGCGGAGCGCGTCGGTGTCCGCGGCCGGGCCGGTGCCGTCGGCGAGAGCCAGGGACTCGCGGTAGGCCTGGGTCCGGTCCGGGTGGTGCACCGACAGCGCGGCCAGGTGCGCCTCCGTGCCGTCCTCGGCGTCCGGGTAGCCGCGCAGTCGCGCCGCCCACGCGACCAGGTCGGTCGCTGCCGCCACCGCCTCCGGCGGGGAGTCCACGAAGCGGCGCTGGGTCTCGGCCCAGTCCGCCCTCAGGGCGGACGCCGCGGCCGGCTCGAGCGGTCGCGGACGCAGGTCCCCGAACCGGTCCAGACGGTGCGTCAGTTCCTCGGCGGCTGCGGCCTCGTCGCCGTCGTGGGCGGGGACCGCCAGGTCGTACTCGGGGCCGAAGCGGCGTCGCAGCCGGCCGGAGCCGCCGTCACGGCGGGCGGCGACGACGGCCAGGGCCGCGCCCAGCAGCAGGACCAGGACGACGATGACGGCGATTGCGGTGGCCATGGGTGCCTCCTCCAGTTCCGGCTGTGCTCGCTCCAGGGCTGTGCTCAGACGAAGGGGAAGCCGTAGAGGCCGCCGTAGTAGGCGCCCAGGCGGTCGCGGTAGTCGGCGTCGCCCAGGTGCTGTTCGTAGCTGAACTCCGGCGCGTTCTTGACGTCGTCGCGGGTCCGGTCGAGATGGACCGTCTCGTGCTCGGCGTCGATGCGGGACACCGCGCCGACCGGGATCAGCACCTGCTTGCCGAAGATCCACGGACCGGTGTCGACGACCAGGTAGCCCTCGTCCGCCTCCGGCGTGGCGGCGTCCACCCGGCCGATCCGGCCGTCCTCCGCCTCGACGTGGTAGCCGACGAGGTCGGCGCCGTCGAGGTAACCCGCCTCCGGGCGGTAGCTCCAGATGCTCTGGCTCACGGAACCGGCTCCCTTCCCGGGGCCTGTCCCGGCCCCGACGAGGAGCCGCCTACCCCCGAATCACGCCTCGATTCGGGGGCCTTGGGCTGACCGGGCGTCAACTCGCGTCGTACTCGTCCGCCTTGGAGGGACGGGAGGACTGCATCTCCGCGGAGATGAGGTTCGAGCGGGTCTGGAACCTGTCCAGGGCGACGTCCTGCTCCGGCAGCAGCTCCAGCAGGGCCGCGTGCGCGGCGCGCAGCACGGGCACGGAGACGCGGATGGCGTCGTCCGCCATGAAGCGGTTGTTCCAGGGCTTGGACGCCCAGGCGGACCGCAGCCCGAAGGGCTCGGGCAGCTTGAGGGTGCCGCCCAGCCAGCCCAGCAGGCCGACGCTCCACTCGAAGTGGGTGAACGGGGCCCGGACCGCCAGCCGCACGACCTCCGCGGCGGAGTTGATCAGGGGCAGTTGGACGGTCCGCTTCTCCCAGAAACGGAAGGTCTTGGCGACCTCGATCTCCGGGGGCTTCGGCTTCTTCGTGAACAGCGCGGGCAGCGGGCCCAGCGCGTGGCCGGTGACCTCGACCCGCAGGCTCGGGCCGAGCGCGGTCACCGTGGTGTTCAGCGTGACCACCAACTGGCCCTCCCAGAGCACGAACTGGGTGCCCAGGTAGTGGCGCGGGCCGTTGCCGAAGATCTGGCGGTTGGCGATGTTCTGCACGGCGTGGGCGCGCATCCGGGTGCCGTCCATGTCCGGGCCGACCGGGCGGGAGATCTCGTCGGCGCCCTCGCCGATCGCGGAGATGATCCAGTGCTCCACCTGCACCGAGGGGATGCCGCCCTCGGCCAGCGGGCTGCGGGTGAGCAGGCGCAGCCGCTCCTCCATCCTCCGGATCACGTCGAAGTTGTGGAACGGCCGGATCTCCTCCAACTCGCCGGCGGCGTTGAGATTCTCGTCCAGGGACCAGCTCGCGTAGCGGCGGCCCATGCCGAGGATGCCCTTGGGGCCGGCGTAGTGGGCGATGTTGGTGTCCTGCTCGGCGGCGATGGCGGCCAGCTGCTTGCGCAGGTTCTCCGCCTTCTTGTCCTCCGGGCCCATCGGGACCGCGCCGGAGGTCTTCGGGCCCGGGCCGGTGCCTTCGAGCAGGCCGCCCCAGCGGTCGTGCAGCGTGTGCGCGGTGTCCAGACAGACCCGGCGGGCGAGGAACCAGCCGACCACCGGCAGCGGGATCATCAGCTGGAGGTACCAGCCCCACAGCCCGCCAGTGCCGTGGTAGCGCCAGAGCAGCGCGGCGGCCACGATGACGGTCAGCACCTGGATCGCGACGCGCAGCGCCTGCCGGTTGCGGTCCTTGCCCTCGCCGCCGACCAGGTAGGCGGCCAGCCACAGCGCGGCACCGGGCAGGAAGAGCAGGCCGAAGACCAGGGAGATCCAGGTCAGCCGCCGGTCGCGGACCTTGCGGATCTCCTGGGCCTCCAGGCAGTGCTCGATGATGATGCGCGGCTGGGCGCCGTAGGAGGGCACCAGCGGCTTGCGGCCGGCGCCCAGGGTCCGCTTCAGCACCGCCTGGCAGAAGGCCTCGCCCAGGTTCGGCTTGAACAGGCCCTCGGCCCGGCCCTCGGTCCAGGTGGTGAGCGTGGCCGTGTTGGTGGGCTCGGTGACGGCGTTGATGAGGTCCTCGACCTCGGAGTCGCGGTAGGCCATCGAGGCGATGGCGGAGGTCGCGCCGGTGTTGGGGGTGGGGTCGGTGCGGAGCACCTGGGGGCCGATATCCGTCGAATCCGTCACCGCAGACCCTCCCGACGGCCGGAGGGGCCCCGGCCGATCTGCTGATCATGTGTCATATCCCGTGCCGGACCAGGGTATCGCCGCCGATCATGCGCCGTCAGGGCTTCGCCGGGTCGGAACCGGCCGATCGGCCACCCTGGGCGTCCCGCCCCGGAGGTCACTCCTGCGGTCAGGATGCCCAGGGTGACGCGGAGTCACTCCTTCGCCGCGGCAAGGGCCTTGGCGGCCAGGGCCTCCGGCATCGGCTCGTGCCGGACGTAGCTGCGGCTGAACTGCCCGGCGCCGTGGGAGAGCGAGCGCAGGTCCACGGCGTAGCGGATGATCTCCAGCTCCGGCAGCTCGGCGCGGACGACGGTGCGGCCGCCGGACTCCAGCGGCTCGGTGCCCAGCACCCGGCCGCGGCGGGCGGAAAGGTCGCTGAGGACGGTGCCCACGTAGGCGTCGGGGACCAGCACCTGGACGTCGGCCACGGGCTCCAGCAGCCGGATGCCGGCCTCGGCGGCGGCCTCGCGCAACGCCAGCGCGCCGGCGGTCTGGAAGGCGGCGTCCGAGGAGTCGACCGAGTGCGCCTTGCCGTCGACCAGCGTCACCCGCACGTCCACCACCGGGAAACCGGCGTGGACGCCCTTGGCCAGCTGAGCGCGGACGCCCTTCTCCACGGACGGGATGAACTGGCGCGGCACCGCGCCGCCGACGACCTTGTCGACGAACTCGAAGCCGCTGCCGGTGGGCAGGGGCTCGACGTCGATCTCGCAGATGGCGTACTGGCCGTGCCCGCCGGACTGCTTGACGTGCCGGCCGCGCCCGTGGGCCGCCCTGGCGAAGGTCTCCCGCAGCGGGACGACGTACGGGACCGGGTCCACCTGGACGCCGTAGCGGCTGCGCAGCCGCTCCAGCAGCAGGTCGGCGTGCGCCTCGCCCATGCACCAGAGCACCAACTGGCCGGTGTCCTGGCTCTGTTCGAGCCGCAGGGTGGGGTCCTCGGCGACCAGCCGGGCCAGCGCCTGGGACAGCTTGTCCTCGTCGGCCTTGCTGTGCGCCTGGACCGCGACCGGGAGCAGCGGGTCGGGCATCTCCCAGGCGGAGATCACCAGCGGGTCGGCGGGGGAGGAGAGGGTGTCCCCGGTCTCGGCGCGGGAGAGCTTGGCCACGCAGACGATGTCGCCGGCGATGCCCTGCCCGATCTGACGGAGCGTCTTGCCGAAGGGCGAGCTGATCGCGCCGACCTTCTCGTCCACGTCGTGGTCCTCGTGCCCGCGGTCGGCCAGCCCGTGGCCGGAGACGTGCACCGGGCTGTCCGGGCGCAGCGTGCCGGAGAAGACGCGCAGCAGCGAGAGCCGGCCGACGTAGGGGTCGCCGGTGGTCTTGACGACCTCGGCGGCCAGTGGCCCGGCCGGGTCGCAGGACAGGTCCGTGCGCGGCTTGCCGTCCGGGGTGGTGACCTCGGGGAAGACGTGCTCGGCCGGGGAGGGGAACCCCGAGGTGACGATCTCGAGCAGCTCGATGCTGCCGAGGCCCTGCTTGCTGCCCTCCGCCGGAGGCAGCGCGGCCAGCACCGGGTGGAAGCTGCCGCGGGCGACCGCCTTCTCCAGGTCGTCGATGAGCGACTTGATGTCGAGGGACTCACCGCCGAGGTAACGGTCCATCAGAGTCTCGTCCTCGGACTCCTGGATCACGGCCTCGATCAGCCGGCCGCGGGCCTCGTCCACCTCCGGGTCGAGTTCGGACTCGATGGGGGTCTCGGTGCGCACGCCGGTGCCGTAGCCGTAGCAGGTGCGCGACAGCAGGCCGATCAGACCGCTGATCGCGGGGGTGCCGTCGGGGCCGGGGGAGCCGTGCAGGTGCGGGAGGTAGAGGGGGACCACCGCCTCCGGGTTCTCGCCGCCGAAGGCCTCGCGGCACAGCTCGACGGTCGCCGCGAAGTCGGCCTGCGGGCCGTCCAGCTTGGTGACCACGATGGCGCGCGGCATGGAGACGGCGGCGCACTCGTCCCAGAGCATCCGGGTCGCGCCGTCGATCCCGTCGGTGGCCGAGACGACGAAAAGGGCCGCGTCGGCGGCCCTCAGTCCGGCGCGGAGTTCGCCGGTGAAGTCGGCGTAGCCGGGGGTGTCCAGCAGGTTGACCTTCATCCCGTCGAACTCGACGGGGACGAGGGAGAGTTGGACTGAGCGCTGCTGGCGGTGCTCGATCTCGTCGTAGTCGGAGACGGTGCTTCCGTCGGGGACCCGGCCGGGGCGGTTGATCGCCCCGGTGGCCAGGGCCAAGGTCTCGGTGAGGGTGGTCTTGCCTGCGCCACTGTGGCCGACCAGCACCACGTTGCGGATCTGTTCGGGGCGGTCGGCCGCTGCTGCCCTGCCGGCGGCCCCGGAGGATGTTCCTGTCTTCTCGCCCATAGTCACCAGTCTCCTCTCGCGCACGCGTCGCGCCAGTGCCACGGGCGAGCGCTGGGTGGGCGACTCGTCACCCGCGGTGACCACGAGCTTTGCACTGCGTTGGCCGGTTGGCCAGACAACCGTCACGGCGGGTCTCCGGCATTTCCGGGCGGCGGTCCGGCGGCGGCTCGACGGCGGTCCGGGGGCCTCCCCGGCAGCGGGTCGGGGCGCGAGCCGCGAAAGGCGCTGCCGATACGATGGCCGCACACTTCCCAGCTGCTGGAAACGGAGCGGTCGGCAGACCCATGCTCAACAAATTCGCCCGAGCCTTCTTCACGAAGATCTTCACCCCGCTCGCCGCCTTCCTGATCCGGCGCGGAGTCAGCCCGGACGCGGTGACCCTGGTCGGCACGGCGGGCGTGGTGGCCGGTGCGCTGGTGTTCTTCCCGCGCGGCAGCTTCTTCTGGGGCACGGTCGTGATCACGCTGTTCGTCTTCTCCGACCTGGTCGACGGCAACATGGCGCGCCAGCTGGGCCGCACTTCGGCCTGGGGCGCGTTCCTGGACTCGACGCTGGACCGGGTCGCCGACGCGGCGATCTTCGGCGGCCTGGCGATGTGGTACGCCGGCCGGGGCGACAACGAGCTGCTGTGCGCGGTGGCGATCTTCTGCCTGGCCAGCGGGCAGGTGGTCTCGTACACGAAGGCGCGGGCCGAGAGCCAGGGCCTGCCGTGCAAGGTGAACGGCGTCGTCGAGCGGGCCGAGCGCCTGGTCGGCACGCTGGTCGCCGCGGGCTTCTCCGGACTGCACCAGTTCGGGGTGCCCTACATCGAGTGGCTGCTGCCGATCGCCCTGTGGCTGGTCGCCGCCGGCAGCCTGGTCACCGTCCTGCAGCGGATGCTGACGGTGCGTCGGGAGGCCGCCGAGCAGGCGGCCCTGGTGGGCGGAGGGCGATGAGTCCGACTCGGGACGACCTGACCTATGCCGCGTACGCGGCCGGGTGGGGACTGGTCAAGAAGCTGCCCGAGCGGGCGGCCCACGGTCTCTTCGAGAAGATCGCGGACCAGGTGTGGCAGCGCCGCGGGAAGGGCGTGCTGCGGCTGGAGGCCAACCTGCGCCGGGTGCGGCCGAAGGCGGACGAGGACGAGATCCGCGCGCTGAGCCGCGCCGGGATGCGCTCCTACCTGCGCTACTGGTGCGAGTCCTTCCGGCTGCCGGTGTGGACCGAGGAGAGGATCCGGACCTCGTTCGCGCCGGAGAACGTGCACCTGCTGGACGACAACCTCGCGGCGGGCCGCGGCGTGATCCTGGCCCTGCCGCACATGGGCAACTGGGACCTGGCCGGCGCCTGGGTGGTCGTGCGCGGCTACCCCTTCACGACGGTGGCGGAACGGCTGAAGCCGGAGAAGCTCTTCGACCGCTTCGTGGCCTACCGGGAGGGGCTGGGCATGGAGGTGCTGCCGCTCACCGGCGGCGCCAACACCCTTGCCACGCTTGCCAAGAGACTGCGGGCGGGCGGCCTGGTGTGCCTGGTCGGCGACCGCGACCTGTCCGAGTCGGGAGTGCAGGTGCAGTTCATGGACGAGGCCACGCGGATGCCGGCCGGGCCCGCCGCGCTCGCCCAGGCCACCGGAGCGGCACTGCTGCCGGTGACCCTCTGGTACGACGGCACGCCCGTGATGAAGGGCAGGGTGCACGAGGAGATCGCCGTCCCGGAGTCCGGCACCAAGCGGGAGAAGATCGCGGCGATGACGCAGGCGATGGCGCAGGTGTGGGAGGAGGGCGTGCGCGAGCACGCCGAGGACTGGCACATGCTGCAGCGCTTCTGGCTCGCCGACCTGGAGCCGCGTGAGCCGCGGGAGTCCCGGGAACCGCGTGAGCCGCAGCAGCCGGGCGGCCCCGGCACGCCTCTGGAGCCGCGGTCGTGAAGATCGGTGTGGTGTGCCCGTACGCGTGGGACGTTCCGGGCGGCGTCCAGTTCCATGTCCGCGACCTGGCCGAGCACCTGATCCGGCTGGGCCACGAGGTGTCCGTGCTGGCCCCGGCCGACGACGACACCCCGCTGCCCGAGTACGTGGTCTCGGCCGGCCGGGCGGTGCCGGTGCCGTACAACGGCTCGGTGGCCCGGCTCAACTTCGGCTTCCTGAGCGCCGCGCGGGTGCGTCGCTGGCTGCACGACGGGGACTTCGACGTCCTGCACATCCACGAGCCGGCCTCCCCGAGCCTCTCGCTGCTCGCGTGCTGGGCGGCGACCGGCCCGATCGTGGCGACCTTCCACACCGCGAACCCGCGTTCGCGGGCGATGATCGCGGCCTATCCGATCCTGCAGCCCGCGCTGGAGAAGATCAGCGCGCGGATCGCGGTGAGCGAGTACGCCCGGACGACCCTGGTGGAGCACCTGGGCGGGGACGCGGTCGTCATCCCGAACGGCGTGGACGTCTCCTTCTTCGCGGACGCGCCGGTACGGAAGGAGTGGCAGGGCGGCACGCTCGGCTTCGTCGGCCGCATCAACGAGCCGCGCAAGGGCCTGCCGGTGCTGCTGGACGCCCTCCCGAAGATCCTCGCGGAGCGTCCGGACACCCGGTTGATCGTCGCCGGGAAGGGCGACGAGGAGGAGGCCGTCAAGGGCCTGCCGGCGGAGGTGCGGGAGCGGATCACCTTCCTCGGCATGGTCTCGGACGAGGAGAAGGCGGAGCTGCTGCGGTCGGTGGACGTGTACGTCGCGCCGAACACCGGCGGTGAGAGCTTCGGCATCATCCTGGTCGAGGCCATGTCCGCGAGCGCGACGGTGCTGGCCAGCGATCTGGACGCGTTCCGGCAGGTGCTGGACGGCGGCGCGGCGGGTGAGCTGTTCCCCAACGAGGACTCAGATGCGCTGGCGGCGGCGGCGGTTCGCCTTCTCGGCGATTCCGACCGCCGCCAGGAGTTGCGGGAGGCGGGGGCGAAGCACGTCCGCCGCTTCGACTGGGAGACGGTCGGCGCGGACATCCTCGCGGTCTACGAGACGGTGACGACGGGCGCGGCGGCGGTGGCCGAGGACGACCGCCTCAACCCCACCTGGCGCTCCAGACTCGGGCTCTAGATGATCGATTCCAAGGGTCAGTGGTCGTAGGCGGT
>NZ_JBHSQJ010000077.1:0-9274 GCF_042658505.1 Streptacidiphilus monticola
CCTGCGGCCCCTGGCGGGGCCTGCGGCCCCTGGCGGGGCGGGCTAGCCGAGGTCCCAGAGGAAGCGGTGGGTGTGGATGCCGAAGTAGGGGAAGTTCTGGACCTCGGCGACACCCTCGATCGGGCGGACGACGTCGTTGATGAAATCCAGCAGTTCCCTGGGCGTGTGGCAGACCACCTCCGCGAACAGGTCGAAGCCTCCGGACGTCAGCACCGAGTAGACGACCTCCTCACGGGTGCCCAGGGCGTCCGCCACCGCGCGGGCGTCGCCCGCCACGCGGATGCCGAGCAGGGCCATCGCCTGGCTGCCCATGGCCATGGGATCGGTGACCCCGACGACCTGGACCACCTTGCTGTCGATCAGGCGCTGCAGGCGCTGCCGCGCCGCGGAGGGGGAGAGGCCCACCTTGGGGCCCAGCTCGGCGTAGGGCACCCGCCCGTCCGTCTGGAGTTCGCGCAGGATGGCCCGGTCGATGTCGTCCACGGGTGACTAGCCTGCCAGTTCGTCGAGCGCCTGGGCGAACAGCTCGGTGTGGGTGTCCACGTCCGCCTCGGTGGTGGCCGGGCACATCAGGGCCATGTTGTGGAACGGGGTCATCAGGATGCCCCGGTTCGACATGAAGAGGTGCAGGAAGTCCTCGAGTTCCGCGTCGGCGCTCGCCGCGGACTCGGTGCCGTTGCGCGGCGCGGGGTTCGCGAAGCGGTACTCGCTCCGTGCCCCCAGCCGGGAGACGGACCAGGGCAGGTCGTGCTTGGCGATGCCGGCGGCGACGCCCGCTTCGAAGCGCTCGGACAGCGCACACATCCGGGCGAAGGCCTCGTCCGTCAGCACGTGCTCCAGCGTGGCCCGCATCGCCGCCACCGAGAGGGCGTTCCCCGCCAGGGTGCCGCCGACGCCGCCCATGTCGACGAGGTCGAGGTCGCTGCGGCCGAGCAGCCGGTCGGCCAGCTCGGCGGAGAGGCCGTAGCCGCCGGCGGGGATGCCGCCGCCGATGGCCTTGCCGATGGTGAGGATGTCCGGGCTGAGGCCGTAGAAGCCGGTGGCGCCGCCGGGGCCGGCGGAGAAGGTGTGCGTCTCGTCGTTGATGAGCAGGGTGCCGTGACGGCGCGTCAGTTCGCGCACGCCGTCCAGGTAGCCGGGCTCCGGGAGCACGATGCCGATGTTGGTGAGCGCGGGCTCCATGAGCACGGCGGCCACGTCGCCGTAAGCCAGTTCGCGTTCCAGCCCCTCCAGGTCGTTGAATTCCGCGACCCGGCTGGTGAGCGTCACGTCGCAGGGGGCGCCCACGTTGCCCGGGCGCGTCGCCCCGTTTCCGTCCGGCCCGACGACGATCAGGGACTCGTCCACGCTGCCGTGGTAGCTGTAGCTGTTCACCAGGATCTTCTGACGGCCCGTCACCGCCCGGGCCAGGCGGATGGCCCAGCGGTTGGCGTCCGTCGCGGTGAGCGAGAAGGACCAGCGGGGCAGGCCGAAACGGCGGGTGAGCTCGGCGCCGACCCACTCGGCGTCCTCGGTCGGCAGCATGGCCGTCGCGCCGCCCTTGGCGCGGTAGCGCTGCTCGACCGCCTCGGCCACGACCTCGGGGGAGTGGCCGGCCATGGCGCCGGTGTCGCCGAGGCAGAAGTCGACGTACTCGTGTCCGTCGATGTCGCTGACCCGGGCGCCGCGGGCGCCGTCGAGGTAGAGCGGGAAGGCGCCCGCGCTCTTGTTCATCCACGTCATCGGCACCCGGCCGAAGAGGTGCTCGGCACGCTGGTAGGCGGCCTGGGAGCGGGGGTTGCGCGCGGCGCTCTCGGCGGTCTCGCGGGCGAGCAGCGCGGCGAGGCGCTCGCGGTCGACGGATGCGGGCATGGGGGACCTCCTGTACGGCTGATGCAGCGACCGTACAGTCGATTCACGTGCATCGGCAAGGATGGACGCTCGAATCGAGCGTCCGTCCACGTGGATCTATCGCCGGACGGCGTCCAGGGCGAGCAGCGCGACATGCAGCGAGAGACAGGACTCCACCTGGTCCAGGTCCACCCCGAGCACCCGCTCGACCTTGTGAAGCCGGTCGTAGAAGGAGGGCCGGGACAGGTGGGCGGCGTCCGCGGCGGCGGACTTGTTGCGGCCCTGCTCCAGGTAGACCCGGAGCATCTGGATCAACTGGGTGCCGTGCTCCGCGTCGTAGCTGAGCAGCGGCCCCAACTCCCGCTCCACATAGGTCTGCAGGCGCGCGTCCTCCCGCAGCAGGTGCAGCAGGCCGCGCAGCCGGACGTCCGGCAGGCGGTAGTAGGAGGCGCGCCCGGCGTCCCCCGGGGCGTCGTGCAGGGCCGCGTCCGCGACCTGGGTGGCCTCCAGCAGCGTGCGCCGGGCGTCGCGGACCGAACCCACCGAGGAGCCGACGGCGACCACCGGCTCGGCGTCCTCGCCGTGCTCGGCGGCCAGGCGGCGCAGCGCGGCGGCGAAGCCGTCGAGGGCCGCGTGCTCCTCGTCGCGCGGCCCGAGGGAGACCAGCAGGCCGACGGCGTCCTCGTCCAGCGCGCCGACCAGTGCGGTCAGCCGGCGCTCGCGGACGGCGGCCGCCGCCGTTTCGGTGAAGTCCCGCAGCCGCGCCTGGGCCTCCAGCGCCGCGGGGAGCGGGCCGCGGCGCTGCCGCAGCACGACGCCGACCAGCCGCCTGCCCTCCAGCGGCACCCCGAGCGCGGCCGCGCGCAGGGCCACGTCCGAGACCGTGAGCGCGTGGGTGAGGATGCCGGACAGCAGCGTGCGGTGGGTCTGCCGCTCCAGGCTCTCCCGGTCGCGGACCATCAGCCGGTTCAGCGCCAGGGTGGCGGCCGCCCGCTCCAGCAGCATGGTGTGACGCCCCGACACCTGGCTGGGCTCCGCGCCCTCGCGCGCCGAGCCGGGCGCGCCGATCAGCACCAGCCGGCCCCAGTCCTGGCCGCGCGCGCCGACCGCGGTGACCAGCCAGCCGCTGCGCGGGTCGTGCCCGGTCCGGCCGCCGGGGCGGACCTGGCGCGAACGGGACTCCCAGCCGGCCAGCACCACTTGGGCGTTCTGGCCCGCGGTGTCGTAGGCCAGCACCTGGTGCGAGAGGTTCTCCAGCACCACCGGCGCACCGGCCATCCGCGCCACCTCGCGCACCACCTCGACCGGCTCGGCCCCCTCCACCGCCAGCTCGTTGAAGGTCTGGTGGATCTCCTCCGACGAACGCAGCTCCTCCAGCTGGGCGTTGACCACGAGTGCGTGCACCGCCTCGGTCACCGCGACGAAGCGCAGCTCCCGGCGGAGCACGATCAGCGGCAGCCCGCGCTGCTCGGCGGCGTGGACCAGGGCGCGCGGGAGGGAGTCGAAGTAACGCCGACCGAACTCGATCACCAGCCCGGCCGCCCCCACCTCGGCCAGTTCCTGCACGTAGCGCGCCAGGCCCTCGCGGTGCTCGGGGAGGGCGATGCCGGTGCTGAGGATCAGCTCGCCGCCCTGCAGCATGCCCGCCACGTCCGGCAGCTCGCTGACGTGGACCCAGCGGACCGGGTTCTCCAGGTGCTCCTTGCCGGCCACCACCTCGGGCAGGCCCCGGCTGACGACCTCCAGGTCCAGGACGCGGGAGACGGTGGGAAACATGCGGGCAGCCTCCGGGCTCGTGGGGATGCCTCCATAGTGTCAGGAGGAACCCCCGACCAGGCAACGAGCTGTCATGGGCGACCCGCTTTGCAAGGTGTAACGGCCGTAACGACTCGCTTTCCGGCCTGTCGCTTGCCCCGTGCCTGCAGGTCACGGCATCGTCGCTGGACAGGCAGGCGACCGCAGAGCACACGAGCTCTCCGTTGGAGGAGATACAGATGTCCGGTGCCCAGTACATCGACGGCGAGTTCCGGGCAGGCACCTCGGGCGAGAGCTTCGACGTCACGAACCCGGCCGACGGCAGCCTGGTGCGTACCGTCGACCTCGCCGGGACCGAGGACGTCGACGCAGCCGTGGCCGCCGCCGAGCGTGCCCTGCCCGAGTGGGCCGGCGCCACCCCTGGTGCCCGTTCCGACGCGCTGAACCGGCTGGCCGCCGTCCTGGCCGAGCGCGCCGAGGACTTCGCCCGCACCGAGAGCAGGCAGACCGGCAAGCCGATCAAGCTCACCACCGAGTTCGACGTACCCGGGACCATCGACAACACCGCGTTCTTCGCGGGGGCCGCACGCAACCTCGAAGGCCGCGCGACCGGTGAGTGGTCCGGGAACCACACCTCCTCCATCCGCCGCGAGCCCGTGGGCGTCGTCGGCAGCATCGCGCCGTGGAACTACCCGCTGCAGATGGCCGCATGGAAGATCCTCCCGGCGATCGCCGCCGGGAACACGATCGTGCTCAAGCCGGCCGAACTCACCCCGCTCACCTCCCTGATGTTCGCCGAGGCCTGCACCGACGCGGGCATCCCCGCCGGCGTCGTCAACGTCGTCACCGGCCGGGGGCGCACCGCCGGCGAGCACCTGGTCTCCCACCCGACCGTGCGCATGGTCTCCTTCACCGGCTCCACCGGAGTCGGCAAGCGGGTCGCCGAGCTGGCGGTGCAGACCGTCAAGCGCACGCACCTGGAGCTCGGCGGCAAGGCCCCCTTCGTGGTCTTCGACGACGCCGACCTGGAGGCCGCGATCCACGGCGCTGCGGCCGGTTCCCTGATCAACACCGGCCAGGACTGCACCGCGGCCACCCGCGCCTACGTCCAACGGCCGCTCTACGACGCCTTCGTGGCCGGAGTCGCGGAACTCTTCGACGCCGTGCGCCTCGGCGACCCGATGAACCCGCAGACGGACCTCGGCCCGCTGGTCTCGCTGCGCCAGCGCGACTCGGTGGCCGGCTTCGTCGAGCGCGCCCGGAGCTACGGCGCCACCATCGCGGCCGGGGGCTTCGCGCCCGAGAAGGGCCACGACGGCACCGACCTCACGCTGGGCGCCTACTACCGCCCGACCCTGATCACCGGCGTCGGCCAGGACGCCGAGGTCGTGCAGCAGGAGATCTTCGGCCCCGTACTCGTCGTGCTGCCCTTCGACAGCGACGAGGAGGGGCTGCGGCTCGCCAACGACACCCCCTACGGCCTAGCCGCCTCGGCCTGGACCACCAACACCTACCGCGCCCTGCGCGCCACCCGCGAGATCCAGGCGGGCTGCGTCTGGGTCAACGACCACATCCCCATCATCAGCGAGATGCCGCACGGCGGTTACAAGGCCTCGGGCTACGGCAAGGACATGTCGCAGTACTCGCTGGACGAGTACACCCAGGTCAAGCACGTCATGCAGGACATCACCGCGATCGCAAGGAAAGACTGGCACCGGACCGTCTTCGGTGACCGGTAGTTCGACCATCGATCACACGGAAGAGTGAGAACTTATGGATGCGGCCTCAGCCCATTCGCTCGCCGACGTCCAGTACACCTCCTTCTGGCTGGCCGACCCCGGCCGGCCGGAGCCCCTCCCGGCCCTGGTCGGGGACACCGAATGCGATCTGCTCGTGGTCGGCGGCGGCTACTCCGGCCTGTGGACCGCGCTCCTCGCCAAGGAGCGCGACCCCGGCCGTGACGTCGTCCTGCTGGAGGCTCAGGAAGCCGGCTGGGCCGCCTCCGGCCGCAACGGCGGCTTCTGCGCCTCCAGCCTGACCCACGGCTTCTTCAACGGGCTGCAGCGCTGGCCCGACGAACTGCGCACCCTGGAACGCCTCGGCGGCGAGAACCTGCAGGCCATCGAGGACGCTGTGAAGCGCTACGGCATCGACTGCGAATGGGAGCGCAGCGGAGAACTGGACGTGGCCACGCAGCCGCACCAGATCCAGGAACTGCGCGAAGGCGCCGAGCAGATGCGGGAGTTCGGCATCGACGCCGAGTTCCTCGACGCGGAGGCCACCCGGGCGCAGGTGAACTCCCCCACCTTCCAGGCCGCCCTCTGGGACCGCGACGGCGTCGCCATGGTGCACCCGGCGAAGCTCGCCTGGGGCCTCAAGCGTGCCTGCGCCCAGCTGGGCGTCCGCATCCACGAGCACACCCCCGCAACGGAGTTGGCCGACTCCGGCGCGGGCATGTCGGTGCGCACCCCCTACGGCCGGGTGTTCGCCCGGCAGGTCGCGCTGGCCACCAACATCTTCCCCAACCTGGTCAGGCGCGTCCGCCCGTACCTGGCCCCGGTCTACGACTACGCGCTGATGACCGAGCCGCTGACGGACGCTCAACTCGCGTCGGTGGGCTGGCAGAACCGCCAGGGCCTGGGGGACTGCAACAACCAGTTCCACTACTTCCGGCTCTCCGCGGACAACCGGATCCTGTGGGGCGGCTACGACGCCGTCTACCACTACGGCAGCAAGGTCCGCAGCGAGTACGACCACCGCCCGGAGACCTACCAGAAGCTGGCCGGCCACTTCTTCACCGCCTTCCCGCAGTTGGAGGGCCTGCGCTTCAGCCACGCCTGGGGCGGTGCGATCGACACCTGCTCGCGCTTCTCCGCCTTCTTCGGCACCGCGCACAAGGGGAAGGTCGCCTACGCCCTCGGCTACACCGGGCTGGGCGTCGGCGCGACCCGCTTCGGCGCGGGCGTGATGCTCGACCTCCTCGCGGGAGACCGGACCGAGCGGACAGAGCTGAAGATGGTCCGCAGCAAGCCGCTGCCGTTCCCGCCCGAGCCGGTGAAGTGGCTGGGCATCGAACTGACGAAGCGTTCGCTGGACCGGGCGGACCACAACGGCGGCAAGCGCAATCTGTGGCTCAAGGCCATGGATGCCGTCGGCCTCGGCTTCGACAGCTGACGTCAGCCCCCCGCCAGGGGCGCGAGGAACGGCGCGACCAGCCCACCGCCCACGCAGGTTCGTCCCGCAGGTGGAGTCGGACCTCCGTGGGCGGTGCGTTGCTCGCGCGGTTCCCCGCGCGCTAAAGGCCCTCCGCGCCATTAGCGCGCGGGCGCTGGTTTCGCACCCGGTTCGCGCCTTCTCACCACCGCGGGCTTCCCGTGTGCCCAAGCTTGGTGGCCGCACCGCTGTAAGAGCGGCGCGGCCGCACGCTCTCTCCAGGTGACCGCCGGGTAACCCGCCCGGCGGCCACACGGGGATGTGGAGGGCGAGTGTCATGGGAGAGAGGGAGGCGCTCGGCGCCGTCGGCTGGCTGGCGGCTGCCGCGCCCGATCCGGAGGCCTGCAGGTGGGAGTGGGAGCGCAGCGCCCTCGGCGTCGCGCTGCTGCCGGCCGGCCGGCTCTGGGACGTGCTGGTGGTCAACGGGGAGCTGGGCCGCCTCGCGGTCGACGTGCTGCTGGGCCTGGTCCCCGAACCCGGCCCGGTCCTGGCCGACTTCGGTGACCACCGCTACGGATTCTTCGTGCCCACCGGCACCGCGGCCCGCTGGGTCGGCACCGGCGTCCGCACCGCAGGTCAGGGGGCCTGGCTGGCCGTCCCGCACCCCACGAGGGGCAGCCGCGGACTGCGCTGGCTGGTGGCACCGGACGGCACCGGCCGCCTCAACGACCCGGCCGCCGTCGAACTCGCCCTGCACGAAGCCGCCGCGCGGCTCGCCCAGCTGCAGGCGGGTGACGGCCTGTAAGGCGAACCCGTGATCTGCCGACAACCTGCCGATTGAGGGGGTGGTGGCCACGGAAACAGAATGTTGCAAGCGGAACCCGCTGAACTCGGAGGCAGACGTTGAGCAAGCACATCACCCACTGGATCGGCGGCGCGTCCGTGCCCACCGCCGGGAGCGCCCCGCGCCGCGGTGACATCTACGACCCGGCCACCGGAAAGGTCACCGGCCAGGTGGACTTCGCCACGGTGGCCGAGGTCGACCAGGCGGTCGCCACGGCCGTCGAGGCGTTCGCCGGCTGGCGGCACGCCTCGATCGCCAAGCGCACCACGGTGCTGTTCAACTTCCGCGAGCTGCTCAACCGGCGCAAGGACGAGCTCGCCGCGATCATCGTCTCCGAGCACGGCAAGGTGCACGCGGACGCGCTCGGCGAGATCGCCCGCGGACTGGAGGTCGTGGAGTACGCCTGCGGCATCCCGCAGCTGCTCAAGGGCGGCTTCAGCGAGCAGGCCTCCACCGGCATCGACGTCTACTCGATCCGCCAGCCGCTGGGCCCGGTAGCGATCATCTCGCCGTTCAACTTCCCGGCGATGGTGCCGATGTGGTTCTTCCCGGTCGCGATCGCGGCGGGCAACTCGGTCGTCGTCAAGCCGTCCGAGAAGGACCCCTCCGCCGCCAACTTCCTTGCCGAGCTGTGGAAGGAGGCCGGCCTGCCGGACGGCGTCTTCAACGTCGTGCACGGCGACAAGGTCGCGGTCGACCGTCTGCTGGAGCACCCGGACATCAAGTCGGTCTCCTTCGTCGGGTCCACCCCGATCGCCCGCTACGTCTACGAGAACGGCACCCGCTACGGCAAGCGTGTCCAGGCCCTCGGCGGCGCGAAGAACCACATGCTCGTGCTGCCCGACTCCGACCTGGACCTGGCCGCGGACGCCGCGATCAACGCCGGCTTCGGCGCGGCCGGCGAGCGCTGCATGGCCATCTCGGTGCTGGTCGCGGTCGACCCGATCGGCGACGAGCTGGTCGAGAAGATCAAGCAGCGCATGGCCGGCCTCAAGGTGGGCCCGGGCTGCAACGGCGACTCCGACATGGGCCCGCTGGTCACCGGCGTCCACCGGGACAAGGTGACCTCCTACCTGGAGTCGGGCCTCGCGGACGGCGCCGAGCTCGCGGTCGACGGCCGCAAGCACGCGATCGCGGAGCAGGACGCCAACGGCCAGGAGACGACGGACGGCTTCTGGCTCGGCCCGACCCTGTTCGACCACGTGAAGCCCGGCATGTCCGTCTACAACGACGAGATCTTCGGCCCGGTGCTGTCGGTGGTGCGCGTCTCCTCCTACGAGGAGGGCCTGGAGCTCATCAACGCCAACCCCTACGGCAACGGTGTCGCGATCTTCACCAACGACGGCGGCGCGGCCCGGCGCTTCCAGAACGAGGTCGAGGTCGGCATGGTCGGCGTCAACGTGCCGATCCCCGTGCCGGTCGCGTACTACTCCTTCGGCGGCTGGAAGGCGTCGCTCTTCGGCGACACCCACGCCTACGGCCCGGACGCGGTGCACTTCTTCACCCGGGGCAAGGTCGTGACCTCCCGCTGGCTCGACCCGAGCCACGGCGGGATCAACCTGGGCTTCCCGACCAACTCCTGAGGCACCAAGTCCTGAGGGGTCCGTCCGGAACGGGCGTGACGCGGGTCACGTTTGACTCCGGCTGTTCCGTCACGTAACGTTCTTCGAGTTGCCCGCTGAGCGGCTGAGC
>NZ_JBHSQJ010000078.1:0-136 GCF_042658505.1 Streptacidiphilus monticola
GGGGCCTGGAAGACGGCGGTCGCCGGGCGGACCGCCCGACGGCGCCCGCGCGCCGGAGCCTCCTCCGGCTCCGCCGCAGCCTGCTGCGCCTCGGGCCCGTCCGCACTCGGCGCCTCGGCGGCGACGGACGCGGCGG
>NZ_JBHSQJ010000078.1:163-879 GCF_042658505.1 Streptacidiphilus monticola
GGCGACGGACGCGGCGGCGGCGACCTCCTGCTGCGCCTGCGCGGCGACGCCGAGCGCGCCCAGGCGCGCCAGCAGGTCGTCACGGGCGGCAGCGGCCTCGTCGGCGACCAGACGCTCCGTCAGATTGGCCACGGCGGACTCCAGCTGAAGCCCCACCACGGTGCCGGCGTCGGCCTGGGCCTCCAGCTCGGCGATGGCCTCCTCGAACGGGGAGGGCACCGGCTCGGCCTTCTTGCGGGTGGCACGGCGGGTACGCTTCTTCGGCTCCGCCGCGGAGAGCTGGCCGCCCCCGGTGTCCGACGTGCCCGGCGCCTGCTCGCTGGTGCCCTGCGGCTGCGCCGTACCGGAAGCACCGGCGACCTGGGGCTGTGCGGCGGAGACGGCACCGCCGCGCGCGGCCTCCGGCTGCGCCGCGGCGGACGTACCGGCCGGTGTGTCCGCCAGGCCAGCGGCCTCGACGCCGACCTGCTGCTCGGCCGCTGCCGCGGCACCACGGGTGGTCTGCGGCTGCTCCGCGGCGGCAGTGACGGCCGGCGTGTCCGCCACGCTGGGGGCCTCAAGGCCGACCTGCGGCTCTGGCGTGGCCTTCTTGCGGGGGGTGCGGCGGGCGCGCTTCTTCGGCTCCACCGGGGGCTCGGCTCCCGCTGCGGCGTCTCCACCGGAGGCAGCCTCGGGCGGAGAGGCGGCTCCCGCGGCGGCGTTCGGCTCCACCGAGG
>NZ_JBHSQJ010000078.1:982-49019 GCF_042658505.1 Streptacidiphilus monticola
GGAGCCCGGCGCCGGAGGGCCTGCGGGGCGGCTCGCGGCGCGTCGGCGGCGCGGCGCGGCCTTGGGGGCCGCCGGCTCCGGCGCGGACGCGCCGACCGCGGCCTGGGGTTCGTTGTTCTCGTTTTCGTTGATCTCGTTGTTACCGAGCATGCGGGCGGTTCTCCCGTCACGCCCCCGGGCGCCGCGCCGGTGAGGCGGGCGCCGCACGGGGGCTCGCGTTATGTCGTATGGCGTCCCGCGGTGCGCGGGAGCGCCGAAGTCTTCTGGTGGTGCGCCCACACCGGCCCCGGATGGCTCCCAGGACCTCGGACGGGCACCGACGACGCGCCTTGCTTGCGGCCCTACGTCTGCTGCGGCTCGGCCTGCTCCGTCAGGAGGGCCGGTACCGCGCCGCGGTCGGGCGCGAACGGGTCGGTCACCGCCCCGGTCTCCTCGTCGAGCAGCCCCTGCGCCAGCCTGGTCACCCCAGCGGGGACCGGCAGCGCGAGGTCGGCCGTCGCACGAAGACCGGAGAGGACGTCGTCGGGTCGGACGGCGGGTGTGGCGTGCCGAACAACCAGGCGCAGTATCGCACAGGCACCGCCTGCAGCGATATCGGCACCGGTGGTGACCTCGGACGTGTCCACCACGTCGAGGGCCACGACGGCGCCGCGGGCGTCGAAGGTGCGCAGTCCGTTCTTGGTCTGCCGCTGCACCTCGACCGACTCGGCGGCGAGAAACGCGGACACCGCGGATCGCGCGGTCTCCGGCTCGACGCCGTCCAGGCGCAGCTCCCACACCGACGCCTGCAGGCGCTCCATGAAGTCCTTGCCGGTGGCCTCGACCGCCTCGATGACGTCCAGACCCGGCGGCAGGGACTCGTCCAGCTGCTTGCGCAGCAGCTCCGGGTCGCGGTGCTCCGCGAGCGCGAGCTCGACGTACTCGGCCTCGCTGGCGGCGCCGGTGGAGGCGGCGTTCATGAAGCTGATCCTGGGGTGCGGGGTGAACCCCGCGGAGTACGCCATGGGTACGGCGGAACGGCGCAGGGCCCGCTCCAGGGCCCGCTGGAAGTCGCGGTGGCTGGTGAAACGCAGCCGGCCGCGCTTGGTGTAGCGCAGACGGATGCGCTGAACCACCGGTGCGGGCGGCGGACCGTCGGGCGTGCGGCGTGCCAGTGCGCTCAGTCCTTCAGACGTAGGGGTATTCCTGCGTCTACAAGGGTACGCGGGCCGTTGACGGGCCGTGCGCACCCGCCGCCCGACGCCACCGGTTCGAAGGAGCACCGATGATCGGCCGTGTCCAGACCTACGCCCTCGACTGCCCGGATCCGCTCGCCCTGGCCCGCTTCTACCAGCAGCTGGTCGGCGGCGAGATCGAGGAGGACGACGAGATCCAGGATTCGGACGACGGCTGGGTGACGCTGAAGCCCGAGTCGGGCACCCCGATCTCCTTCCAGCGAGTCCCCGGCTTCGTCGCCCCGACCTGGCCCTCCCAGGAGCGCGGGCAGCAGGGCCACATCGACATCGGGGTCGGCGACATCGCCAAGGCCCACGAGCAGGTGCTGTCCCTGGGGGCCGAACTGCTGGAGGACTGGGACGGCGCCAAGTCCTGGCGGGTCTACGCCGACCCGGCGGGCCACCCCTTCTGCCTGGTCCGCGAGTAGGGGCGGGCGGCGGCCGGAAGCCCGGGCGCTTGTCACGAATCGGCAACCGCCGCGCCGACCCCGTTCCGCTGCCGACCGGTGGGCATGGATGATCCAGCCATGATGACGCTCACCAAGGAAGACGGACCGGCCGACCTGGACGGCGTGACGCACCTGTCCATCGGCGTGTCCTGGGACCCCACCTCCGGGAGCAGCGGCGGCGTTCTGGGCAAGCTCCGCCGCACCACCGGCACCGACCTGGACCTGATCGCCATCGCGATGCAGGGGGGCGACCCGGTCCGCCTCGCCGGCCTCGACTCCCGGGACCCGATGGGCAACGGTTCCTTGGTCCACAGCGGCGACAACCAGACCGGGCGCGGGGACGGCGACGACGAGACGGTCACCGTCGAGTTCGCCCGGATCCCCCCGAACATCACCTCGATCGTCTTCGTCGCCGCCGCCTACAAGAAGGGCAGTTCCTTCCAGAAGGCGCGCAACATCAGCTTCAAGGTCTACGACGCGACCGGCGGCAGCACCCAGCAGGTCGCCGACATCTGGCCGAGCCTGCTCAGCCAGGACAACGGCTGTGCGGTCGCCAAGGCCGTGCGCGTGGGCGGCAGTTGGAAGCTCGAAGTGATCAACGTGACCGGCAAGATCAAGCAGGGGGACGAGCACGCGCTGATGCGCTTCGCCATCAGCAAGTAGGCCCGCCTCCGCCGCAGCCCGGTGCCCGGGTTCTCCCGCCGAGGGAGGTCCCGGGCAGCGCCTGTGCCGGAAAGGCCCTCAGCCGGCCGCGGCCTGCGCGCACCGCACGCCGAACCACTGCTCGGCCCCGTACTCCTCGAACCGCTCCACTTCGGTGAACCCCAGCTTCGCCGCGACACGCATCGAACTCCGGTTGGCGGTCCGGGTGGTGAGCACCACCGGCTCCCCCGGCAGCACCCCGGCGAGCCAGTCGAGCGCCGCAGCGGAGGCTTCGACGGCATAGCCGTGCCCCCACGCCTGCGGCAGGAACAGGTAGCCGAGCTCGACCTCCCCGGCCTCGGGACGCACGTGCCCCGGCCGTTCGGCGCCGCGCCGGTCGAGCGTGACCATACCGATCATCTCCCCCGCGCACTCGACGACGAACAACCCCGGGCTGCGCCCCGGTACTTCGGGCACCGCCCGCTCGAGCTCCTCCCGCGGCCGCGCGCCGCCCACGTACGTGCCCACCTCCGGCGAGGCGAACAACTCGACGAACGCCGCGCGGTCCCGCGCCTCCGACGCGCGCAGCACCAGTCGTTCGGTCCGTATCGGCTCCGGCGGCCAGGTGACCGGTCCAAGATCGCTCATGACCGGCAACCTATCCCAACCCCCGAACCGGCTGCGGGAGTTGAGCGCCGTTACTTCTGCCGGCCCGAACCGACCACGGTCAGCGGCAGCAGCTTCTTCCCGGTCGGGCCGACCTGGATGTGGGTGTCCATCTGCGGACACACCCCGCAGTCGAAGCACGGCGTCCAGCGGCAGTCGTCGACCTCGACCTCCTCGAGGGCGTCCTGCCAGTCCTCCCAGAGCCAGTCCTTGTCCAGGCCGGAGTCCAGGTGGTCCCAGGGCAGGACCTCCTCGTACTGGCGCTCCCGAGTGGTGTACCAGTCGACGTCGACTCCCGTGCCCGCCAGGGCCTTCTCGGCGGAGCGCATCCAGCGGTCGTAGGAGAAGTGCTCGCGCCAGCCGTCGAAGCGGCCGCCGTCCTCGTAGACGGCGCGGATGACGGCGCCGACGCGGCGGTCGCCGCGGGAGAGCAGGCCCTCGATGATGCCGGGCTTGCCGTCGTGGTAGCGGTAGCCGATGTTGCGGCCGTACCGCTTGTCGTCGCGGATCGCGTCGCGCAGCTTGATCAGTCGGGCGTCCGTCTCCTCGACACCCAGCTGCGGGGCCCACTGGAAGGGCGTGTGCGGCTTGGGCACGAAGCCGCCGATGGAGACCGTGCAGCGGATGTCGTTGGAGCCGGTCACCTCGCGGCCCTTGGCGATGACGTTCTTCGCCATCTCGGCGATCTGCAGCACGTCCTCGTCGGTCTCGGTCGGCAGGCCGGCCATGAAGTACAGCTTCACCTGACGCCAGCCGTTGCCGTACGCGGTGGCGACGGTCCGGATCAGGTCCTCCTCGGAGACCATCTTGTTGATGACCTTGCGCAGCCGCTCGCTGCCGCCCTCGGGCGCGAAGGTCAGGCCGGAGCGGCGGCCGTTGCGGCTCAGCTCGTTGGCCAGGTCGATGTTGAAGGCGTCGACGCGGGTGGACGGCAGGGAGAGGCCGACCTTGTCCTCCTGGTACCGGTCCGCCAGGCCCTTGGCGATGTCGCCGATCTCCGAGTGGTCCGCTGAGGACAGGGACAGCAGCCCGACCTCCTCGAAGCCGGTGGCCTTGAGGCCGCGGTCGACCATCTCGCCGATGCCGGTGATCGAGCGCTCGCGCACCGGACGGGTGATCATGCCCGCCTGGCAGAAGCGGCAGCCGCGGGTGCAGCCGCGGAAGATCTCCACGGACATCCGCTCGTGCACGGTCTCCGCGAGCGGGACCAGCGGCTGCTTCGGGTAGGGCCACTCGTCCAGGTCCATGACGGTGTGCTTGGACACCCGCCACGGCACTCCGGCCCGGTTCGGCACGACGCGCGCGATGCGGCCGTCGGGGAGGTACTCGACGTCGTAGAAGCGCGGGATGTAGACGCCGCCGGTCTTCGCCAGCCGCAGCAGCACCTCGTCGCGGCCGCCCGGGCGGCCCTCGGCCTTCCAGGCCCGGATGATCTCCGTCATGTCGAGCACGGCCTGCTCGCCGTCGCCGATGACCGCGGCGTCGATGAAGTCCGCGATCGGCTCCGGGTTGAAGGCGGCGTGGCCGCCGGCCAGGACGATCGGGTCGTCCAGGGTGCGGTCCTTCGCCTCCAGCGGGATGCCCGCGAGGTCCAGCGCGGCAAGCATGTTGGTGTACCCGAGCTCGGTGGAGAAGCTCAGCCCGAACACGTCGAAGGCCTTGACCGGGCGGTGCGCGTCGACGGTGAACTGCGGGACGCCGTGCTCGCGCATCAGCGCCTCGAGGTCCGGCCAGACGCTGTAGGTGCGCTCGGCGAGGACGCCCTCGCGCTCGTTCAGCACCTCGTAGAGGATCATGACGCCCTGGTTCGGCAGACCGACCTCGTAGGCGTCCGGGTACATCAGCGCCCAGCGGACGTCGCAGGAGTCCCAGTCCTTGACGGTGGAGTTGAGCTCGCCACCGACGTACTGGATCGGCTTCTGGACGTGCGGGAGGAGGGCCTCCAGGCGCGGGAAGACCGACTCGACAGGCATAAGGAGGAGGCTTTCGGTTCGGGCGGGAAACTCGGCACGAGGGCCACGCGGGTGACTCTTCAGCCTACCGTGCTCCCGAGGACCCGAGGCCGCGACGAGGTGCCGCTCCGGCCTCGGCCCTGTCCCGCGGACGGCGTCAGCTCACAGGGTGCGCTGCATCCGGACCGACTGCAGCAGCCCGATGCCCATCCAGATGGCGAACATCGACGAGCCGCCGTAGGAGACGAAGGGCAGCGGGATGCCGGCCACCGGCATGATGCCGAGCGTCATGCCGATGTTCTCGAACGCCTGGAACGCGAACCACGACGCCACGCCCGCCGCGACCACCGTGCTGTACAGGTCGCTGGCCTGTCGGGCGATCCGGCACGCGCGCCAGAGCACCACGCCCAGCAGCACCAGGATCAACCCGGCTCCCACGAAGCCGAGTTCCTCCCCCGCGACGGTGAAGACGAAGTCGGTCTGCTGCTCGGGCACGAACTGCCCGGTGGTCTGCGTGCCGTGGAACAGGCCCTTGCCCATCAGCCCGCCCGAGCCGATGGCGATACGCGCCTGCGCGGTGTTGTAGCCGACGCCCGCGGGGTCCAGGGCCGGGTTGGCGAACGCGGCGAAGCGGGCCACCTGGTACTGCTTGAGCAGGTGCAGCTGGATCACCGCGAAGACGCCGACCGCGCCGACCACGGCCAGCCCGCCGAGCCACTTCGCGGGGACGCCCGCCGCGGTCAGCACCCCGAGGATGATCACGACGATGACCATCGTCGAGCCGAGGTCCGGCATCAGCATGATGACGCCGATCGGCACCGCCGAGAGCCCGAGCGCCTGGAGGATGGACCGTCCGTCCGGCTGGGTCACCTCCCCCGCGTCCACACGGGCGGAGAGGATCGTCGCGCCCACCAGGATGACCGCGATCTTGACGAACTCGGAGGGCTGCAGCGAGAAGCCGCCGCCGAGCACGATCCAGGAGTGCGCCCCGTTGACCGTCGATCCCAGCGGGCTCAGCACCGCCAGGACGCCGAGCACGGCCAGACCGTAGATGAACGGCACCGCGGTGCGCAGCCGGTGGTGGCCCAGCACGACGACGGCCGTGCACAGGCCGAGGCCGATGCCCAGGTTCATCAGGTGGCGCACCAGGAAGTACGTCGAGTCGCCGTGGTTGATCTGGGTGCGGCTGCGGGTGGCGGACCACACCAGCAGGGAGCCGATGCCGGACAGGGCGAGGGCGGCCAGCACCATCGGCCAGTCGAGCCCGCGCAGCGGCGACTCGCGTTCGAACAGCCGTCCCATCGCGCCGCGTCGGGGGGTGTAGCGGGGGGCCCGCCAGGTGCTGCTGCTCAGGCCTGCCATCCGGCGCTCCTCCGCTCGGGGGCCAGGGCGTACAGCTCGGCGGGGGTGCCGAGGGTGCCCGCGCCGCCCTGGCCGGGGTTGGCGTACTGCGCGGCGGTCCAGCTCGCCGGCTGGGTGACGGTGCCGTCCGCGTGGAACGTGGGCAGCTGCTTCTGCGGCGTGGGCAGCAGCGCCTTCTTGGGGTCGATCGAGCCGTTGGGCTGGATGCCGTAGAGGGCGTTGTAGATGTTGCGCACGGCCGGACCGGAACCGCCGGAGCCGGTGCCACCCTGACTGATCGTCATGACGATGGCGTAGTCCTTGGTGTAGGTGTCGAACCACGAGGTGGTCTGCTTGCCGACGACCTCAGCGGTACCGGTCTTGGCGTGCAGGGTGATCTTGTCCTGCGGCCAGCCCTGGAACTTCCAGGCGGCGGTACCGCTGGTGATGACGCCGGCGGTGGCGTTGTCGATGTACTGGATCATCTTCTGCGTGGTCGGCAGCTTGCCCTGGACGATCGGCCTGAGGTCCTGGACGACCTTGCCGCCGGGGCTGACCACGGCCTTGGCGACCTGCGGCTGGTAGAGGGTGCCGCCGTTGGCCAGGGCCGAGTAGACACGCGCCATCTGAATGGGCGTCACCAGCGTGTCGCCCTGGCCGATGGCGTAGTTGACCTCGTCACCGGCGCGCAGGGTCTTGAAGTCGGCGCAGTCCTCGCGGGCGACCTCGGTCTCGTAGTCGTGCTTGCCGCTGGCGGCCTGCTTGCACCAGATGCCCTGCATGGCGTTCCAGTAGTCGACGTGCCACTGCCGGTCCGGCACCCGGCCCTTGACCTCGCCGGGGAGGTCGATGCCGGTCTTCGCGCCGAGGCCGAACTGGTGGGCGGTCCGGAACAGGTAGTCCTTCGGGTTCTTCGGCTTGGTGCCGCCGTCCTTGAGCCACTGCTGGTAGGCGATGTTGTAGAAGACGGTGTCGCAGGAGACCTCAAGAGCCCGGGACAGGTTGATGGCGCCGAAGTTCTCGCCCTCGAAGTTCTTGAAGACCCGGCCGCCGATGGTCATCGACGAGGTGCAGGGGAAGGTCGTGTCGTAGGAGTAGCCGGCGTTGAGCGCGGCGGTGGTGGACACGACCTTGAAGGTCGAACCGGGGGCGCTCTGGCCCTGGATGGCCCGGTTCAGCAGCGGGTAGTCAGACCGGGCGCTGGTGAGCGCCTGGTACTCCTTGCTGGAGATGCCGCCGGTCCACACGTTGGGGTCGTAGGTCGGCGCGGAGGCCATGGCGATGATCCGGCCGGTGTGCACGTCCATCACCACCACCGCGCCGGAGTCGGCCTTGAAGTTCTCGTGGGTGACGGTGTCGTAGGTCTTGCGCAGCGTCAGCATCGCCTGCTGGAGCTGCTGTTCGGCGATGGCCTGGATCCGGGCGTCGATGCTGGTGACCACGGTGTCGCCGGGGACGGCGGCCCGGCCGCCCGCGTTGCCGATGACCCGGCCGAGGTTGTCCACCTCGAGGTCCGTGGTGCCGTTGACGCCACGCAACTGGGTGTCGTAGACGGACTCCAGGCCGCTGCGGCCGATCTGGTCCGAGCCGGAGAGGGACGCCTGGCCGCTCTTGTTCTTGGAGGCGTCGATCTCGTCCTGGGTGACCGGGGAGAGGTAGCCGAGCACCTGGGCGGCGTTGGCCTTGTCGGGGGCCGGGTAGCGGCGGACGGCCTCGACGGCGGCGGTGACGCCGGGGAAGTCCTCCTGCCGCTCCATGATCTGCATGGCCTGCTGGGTGGTGGCCTTGTCGGTGACCGGGATGGGCTGGTACGGCGAGCCGTTCCAGCAGGGCTGCGGGGTCTTGGCGTCGCAGAGCCGGACCTTGTCGTGGATCTCCTGGTAGCTCATGCCCAGCACCGAGGCCAGCCGGGTGAGCACGGCGGTGCCGCCGTCGGCCTGCTGCATCAGCGAGGTGCGGCTGACCTTGACGACGAGCTTGGAGGCGTTGTCGGCGAGCGGGACGCCGTTGGCGTCCAGTATCTGGCCGCGCACGGCGGGGACGACGACGGTGCGGATGTGGTTGGAGGAGGCCTCCTGCACGTACTGCTTGCCGTCGCGGATCTGCAGGTACCAGAGCCGGCCGCCGAGGGTGGCCAGCAGCGACATGACCACGACCTGCAGGATGACCAGACGGGCGGTGACCTTCTTGGTGCGTCCGGTCTCCGGGATGTTGCTCACTGACGACCCTCTCCCAGGATCTGCCGGTCCGTCAGGACCGGCCCGCCGTCTTCTTGCTGCCGAAACCGGGAAGTGTGCCCAGCCCCGCCTCGCCGCCGGTGCGGCTGCCGGACACCCCGAACAGGGAGCCGCGGCGGTTGAGCAGGCCCTTGCGCGATCTCGGCGCGGCTCCGCCGCTCAGGCTCGAACCGCCGCTGCTGACCTGTTCGCCGAGGCAGCGCCGGGCCAGCGCCATCACGCCGGGCACCACGAAGGGCGCCAGCAGCAGGTCGTAGACGAGCGCCGAGACGATCAGTCCGACGATGCCGACGTGCCGGGCGGCGGTGTCGCCGACCAGGGCCCCGACGGCCGCGTAGAGCACGGTGGCGCCGACGGCCGCGACCGCGACGACGACCAACGGGGTCAGCACGGACCGCAGTTGGCCGCTCTCCGGACGCAGCAGCCCGGCGACGTAGCCGACCAGGCAGAGCACCAGGGCGTAGCGGCCGACGGCGTGGTCGGAGGGCGGGGCCAGGTCGGCGAGCAGTCCGGCCCCGAAGCCGACCAGGGCTCCTGCGGTGTGCCCCCAGACCAGGGCCAGACCGAGGACGACGAGCAGCAGCAGGTCCGGGGCGGCCCCGGGCAGGCCGAGCCGGGCCAGGATGCTGACCTGGACCACCAGGGCGACGACCACCAGCACGGCGCTCAGCAGCAGTGCCTGCAGCAGACGCGGACTTCCCATCTCAGTGCCCCTTCTGACGGGCCGTCGGCGTCGCCTTCGGCGTGGCGGCGGGCTTCGCCTGGGCCTGCGCGGTCGGCGTCGGCGCGGGCTTGGGCGGCAGCACCGCGTAGCGCGGGTCGGTACGCGGCGGCTGCACCACGATGCCGACCAGGTCGAGCTTGGTGAAGCTGACGAAGGGCTGCACCAGCACGGTCTTGGTGAGCTGGCCCGGGGTGTTCTCGACGGAGACCACCTTGCCCACCGGCACGCCCGGCACGAAGGGCTTGGAGTTCTGCGAGCCGAAGGTGACCAGCCGGTCCCCGGGCTTCACCGCGGCCTGGCCGTCGAGGAGTTCGACCCGCAGCGGCGAGTCGCCCTGGCCGGTGGCGAAGCCGACCTGGCCGCTGCCCTCCATCCGGGTGCCGACGGTGAACCGGGGGTCGACGGCGAGCAGCACGGTGGCGGTGTGCGCGGCGACCGTGGTGACCCGGCCGACCAGGCCCTGCCCGTTGATGACGGTCATGTCGCGGGTGATGCCGTCGGCGCTGCCGATGTCCACGGTGACGGTCCAGGAGAAGCCCTGGGCCGAGCCCATGGCCACGACCTGCGCGGCCTTGATGGTGTACTGGCCCGCTCCGGCCGCGCCGAGCAGCTGGGCGAGCTGCCCGTCGCGCGAGCGGACCAGGTCGGAACTGGACAACTGCTGCCTGAGCGCGGTGTTCTGCTGCTCCAGCGCACGGATGCGGTCGCCGTCGCTGCCGGAGGTGCGCAGCGCGTGCATCGCGTCGGAGACGGGGGTGACCGCGCCGGACAGGCCGCTCTCCACCGGGCCGAACACCGCCGCCGCCGCGTCGCGCGGGCCGTTGAGCGGTGAGTCGTCACCGCCGCGGATGTCGACGGTGATCAGCGCGAAGGCGATGGCCACCAGCAGGACCAGCAGGAGTCGACTTTCTCGGGTGTCCCTCACGATCCTCGAACGGACCCTTCACTGGTGGTTCGTCACATTGCTTGCACCGCGGACCCGTCGGGGGTCAGCGGCGCGGCTGCGCGTCCAGCACCTGCTGCAGCGCCTCGAACTCCTCGACGCACTTGCCCGCGCCCACGGCCACCGAGTCCAGGGGGTTCTCGGCGATGTGCACCGGCATGCCGGTCTCCTTGCGGAGGCGCTCGTCCAGGCCGCGCAGCAGGGCGCCGCCACCCGTGAGAACGATGCCGCGGTCCATCACGTCACCGGCGAGCTCGGGCGGGCACTGGTCCAGCGTGGTCTTGACGGCGTCGATGATGTTGTTGACCGGCTCCTCGATGGCCTGCCGCACCTCGGCCGCCGAGATGACGACGGTCTTGGGCAGACCGGACACCAGGTCCCGGCCGCGGATCTCGGAGTGCTCCTCGTTGTCCCCGTCCACCGGGTAGGCCGAGCCGATGGTCATCTTGATCTGCTCGGCCGTGCGCTCACCCAGCAGCAGCGAGTACTCCTTCTTGATGTGCTGGATGATCGAGTTGTCCAGCTCGTCGCCGGCCACCCGCAGCGACTGCGCGACGACGATGCCGCCGAGCGAGATCACGGCCACTTCGGTGGTGCCGCCGCCGATGTCGACGACCATGTTGCCGGTCGGCTCGTGCACCGGCAGGCCGGCGCCGATGGCCGCGGCCATCGGCTCCTCGATGATGTGCACCTGGCGCGCGCCGGCCTGCGCGGACGCCTCGATCACGGCCCGGCGCTCGACGCCGGTGATGCCGCTGGGCACGCAGACCACGACCCGGGGACGGGCCAGGTAGCGGCGCCGGTGGATCTTCATGATGAAGTAGCGCAGCATCCGCTCGGTGATCTCGAAGTCGGCGATCACGCCGTCCTTGAGCGGGCGGATGGCGACGATGTTGCCGGGCGTGCGGCCGATCATCTTCTTGGCCTCTGCGCCCACCGCCAGGATGCCGCCGGTGTTGGTGTTGACGGCGACGACCGACGGCTCGTTGAGCACGATCCCTCGGCCCCTGACGTACACCAGCGTGTTGGCGGTGCCGAGGTCGACAGCCATGTCACGGCCGATGAACGACATGTTGTTCGCCATGTGGGTGTGGAGCCTTCCCGAGCTCGAGGGTGGGGGGCGACGCCGCCGGGGCACTTCGGGCATGGTAGCGACGGCAGTGCCGCTCTCATTCTCCGTGCAGACGATCGGATATCCGGCGATTGGGACGCCTGTGTCGGCATCCCGGTTCCGCGGATTTCGGTGGGGGATCAGGCGTGAGCAGGGAAGAAAATCTTGATCTCACGCTCCGCGGAGGCGGGCGAGTCGGAGGCGTGGATCAGGTTCTCGCGGGTGATCGTCGCAAAGTCCCCACGAATCGTCCCCGGCCCCGCCTCAAGGGGGTTGGTCTTCCCGGCCAGCGCGCGAACGCCTTCGATCACTTCCTCGCCCTCGACGATCAGCGCGACCGACGGGCCGGAGGACATGAAGCGCATCAGCGGCTCGTAGAAGGGCTTGCCCACGTGCTCGGCGTAGTGCTGCTCCAGCGTCGCCTGGTCCAGCGTCCGCAGCTCCATGGCCGCGAGGCGCCACCCGGCCTTGCGCTCGATCCGCCCGAGGATCTCGCCGACCAGTCCGCGGGCGACGGCGTCGGGCTTGAGCAGGACCAGGGTGCGCTGGGGCATGGGTGGCTCCCGGGGAATGAGCGTGGGACGTGATGTGATGATCGGCACGAGACTACCTGACCAGTCCGGGGAGTCCGCGCGCAGAGGGCACCCGAGGGCGCCCGCCCGGGCGAGCGGCCCGCTGACCGGTCCGCTGCAGCCTGCTGACGGGCCGTCAGGCGGTGGCGGCGGCGCGCTGGGCCTTGATCGCGTCGATCTTGCGGCCGTAGTGGACGGAGGCCCACCACAGGGCGGCGAAGACGGCGCCCAGGCCGTACATCATGCCGACGACGGCGCCGGAGGCGATGAGCGCGATCTGGATGACCCAGCCCACGGCGACGGCGCCGGGGCGGTTGAGGGCGCCGCAGAGGAGGACGCACAACGCCATGGCCACCCCGCTGACCGTCCACAGCGTGGTGGAGGAGACGTGGGACAGCTTCATCGCGACGAGCGCGGCGAAGCCGATGACCATCGCCTCACTGATCAGGGTCGAGGAGCAGAGCGTACGCACCCGACGATGTTAGCTCGCGAGCACGTTGCACCTTCCCTTTGGGGCGCGAGGATCCCCCACCCTTCGGGCGGGAGGCGCCCCCAGCAGGACCGGTCCACCGCCCGGGGAGGTCGTCCTGCAGTACGGGTCGAAGCTCCGTCGGTGGTGCGCTGGTCGTGCTGGGGGCACCTCCCGCCCCGAAGGGTGGGGATCCTCGCGCCCCCGGCGAGGCAACTAATTCTTGCCGAGGAGGGTGCGGGCTTCGCCGACGGTGATGATGGAGCCGGTGATGAGGACGCCGGCGCCGCCGAGGTCGCCCTCCTCCTCGGCGAGGGTCACCGCCGCGTCGATCGCGTCGTCCAGCCGGGGCTCGACCTGCACCCGGTCCGCGCCGAAGACCTCCACCGCGATCTCTGCCAACTTGTCGACGTCCAGGGACCGTTGGGTGGAGTTCCGGGTGACCACCACCTCCGCGAGGACGGGCTCCAGCGCCTCCAGGAGGCCCTCGACGTCCTTGTCCCCGCTCGGCGCGACGACGCCCACCAGCCGGGTGAAGCCGAAGGCCTCGCCGATCGCGTCCGCGGTCACCCGGGCTCCGCCCGGGTTGTGCGCGGCGTCCAGCACGATGGTGGGGCTGCGACGGACGACCTCAAGGCGGCCGGGCGAGCTGACGCCCGAGAACGCCGCGCGCACCTTGTCGATGTCCAGCGGCTCCGTGTGGGCGGTGCCCACGCCGAAGAAGCCCTCCACCGCGGCCAGCGCCAGCGCGGCGTTCTGAGCCTGGTGGGCGCCGTGCAGGGGCAGGAAGACGTCCTCGTAGTCGTGGCCGCCCAGGCCCCGGAGGGTGACCATCTGGCCGCCGACCGCGACGTCGCGGCGGACCACGCCGAACTCCATGCCCTCGCGGGCCACCGTGGCGTCGATCTCGACCGCCCGGCGCAGGATGGCCTCCGCCGCGTCCAGCGGCTGCTGGGCGACGACGGCCAGGCCGCCCTTCTTGATGATCCCGGACTTCTCGGTGGCGATCGCCCCGGTCGTCGGGCCGAGCCGCTCCGTGTGGTCGAGCGAGATCGGGGTGATCACCGAGACCTGCGCGTCCACGACGTTGGTCGCGTCCCAGGACCCGCCCATGCCGACCTCGACGACGGCGACGTCCACCGGGGCGTCCGCGAAGCACGCGTAGGCCATGCCCGTGACGATCTCGAAGAAGGACATCGGGATCGGCTGCTGGGCGTCGACCATCTCCACATAGGGCTTGACGTCCCGGTAGGTCTCCACGAACAGCTCGGGGCTGATCGGCTCGCCGTCCAGGCTGATCCGCTCGGTGATCGACTCCACGTGCGGGCTGGTGTAGCGGCCGGTGCGCAGCTCGAAGGTGCGCAGCAGCTGCTCGATCATGCGAGCCGTGCTCGTCTTGCCGTTGGTGCCGGTGATGTGGATGGCCGGGTAGGACCGCTGGGGCTGGCCCAGGATGTCCATCAGCGCCCGGATGCGGTCCAGGGACGGCTCCAGCTTGGTCTCCGGCCACCGTGCGGTCAGTTCTGCCGCTACGGCACTCAGCTCGTTCTCGCTCACGGCGCAAGTCTACGGAGCTGTGGAGGTTCCGTTCAGACCCTGTAGCCAGGCATTTTCCTGCGATTTGCAGGCCCTAGGGTAGTTTCGTCCCTTTAACTGCCATCTACACCCGTCTTACCGGAGGCATACCTGGGCCACCAGACCCGTCCCCGACCCCGAGTGTGAGGAAACTTCCCACCGCTATGAGCACCGTCATAGACACCGCCCCCTATACCCGCTTCCACAAGCGTCTGGCACTGGCCTGCTCCGGCGGCCCACTGCTGGACGGCTACATCCTCAGCATCGTGGGCGTCGCCCTGATCGGCATGCAGCCGCAGCTCGGACTGAGCACCGCGGACGTCAGCCTGATCGGAGCCGCCGCGCTGGTCGGCATGTTCGTGGGAGGCGCGGTATTCGGGGTGCTGACCGACCGCATCGGAAGGGAGGTGATGTACACCGCCGACCTGCTCGTCATGATCGTCTGCTCGGTGGCCTCCTTCTGGGCCGACCAGGTCTGGCTGATCGTGGCCCTGCGCTTCGTCCTCGGCATGGCCGTGGCCGCCGACTACCCGATCGCCACCTCGCTGCTGGCGGAGTGGCTGCCCACCCGGCACCGCGGCCGGCTGCTCGGCAAGCAGATCGTCGCCTGGTACGCGGGTTCCGTTCTCGCCTACGTCGTGGGCTACGCCTTCCTGCAGCTGGGCGGCGAGGGCAGCTGGCGCTGGATGCTGGCGAGTTCCGCGCTCCTGTGCGTGGTCTTCCTGCTGATCCGCCGCGGCTCTCCGGAGTCGCCCCTGTGGCTGGCCCAGCACGGCCGCCAGGACCAGGCCGTCGCGGTCGTCCGCAAACACCTGGGCGTCAAGGTGACGGCCGATCAACTCCTGGCCGGCGAGCCGGACTCCGCCGACGAGCGGCTGACCGCGGGCAGCGTCCGCGTGCTCTTCTCCCCCGCCTACCGGACCCGGACGCTCTTCTGCGGCCTGTTCTTCCTGTGCCAGGTCGGCCCGCTGTTCGCGATGCTGACCTTCGGCCCGCAGATCCTCGGTTCCTTCGGGCTGCCCGGCGGCACCGTGATGGACACCCTGGGCACCGGCCTGATCAGCATGGTCTTCCTGCTGGGCTGCTACCCGGCGCTGCGCGCCATCGACGGGGTGGGCCGCCGGCCCACGATCGTGTGGTCCTTCGCCCTGATGATCGTCCCGCTCGCCCTGCTCGGCGTCTGGCCCTCCGCCCCGGCGGCGGTCGCGCTGGTGGCGCTGTGCGCGTACGCGTTCCTGTGCGGCGGGCCCAACGTGCTCGACTGGACCTACCCGAACGAGCTCTTCCCGACCCACATCCGGGCCACGGCCGTCGGCTTCGCCACGTCGGTGAGCCGGGTGGGCGCCGCGATCGGCACCTACCTGCTCCCCCTGTCCCTCACCGACCTCGGCACCGGCCCGACCATGCTGATCGCCGCGGGCGTGACCGCCATCGGCCTGCTCGTCTGCGCCTTCTGGGCCGAGGAGACCAAGGGCCGCAGCCTCCAGGCTGCCTCCGGCAGCCCGCGCCGGGAAGCCGTGCACTCCCTGTAGTTGCCACTCCGCCCAGGCGGCGCAGCCGCCCAGGGGCGCGAGGAACTGCGCGAGCAACCCGCCACCCGGGCAGGTCCGGCCCCATTGCACGGGTCGAACCTCCCCGGGTGGCGGGTTGCTCGCGCTGGGGGCACCTCCCGCCCGAAGGGTGGGGGATTCCTCGCGCCCCTTACGGGGCCTCCGGCCCCCGGGTGATGCGACTCAGCCCTGCGGAAGAGCCTCCAGCTGGGCGGTCAGGCGGGCGATGTCCGCCTGCGCCGTGGCCAGGCGCCCACGGATCTTCTCCACCGCCTGCGGCGCGGCCTTCGCCACGAACGCCTCGTTGCCCAACTTGGCCTCGGCCTGCGCCAGTTCCTTCTCCGCCGCCGCGAGGTCCTTGCTCAGCCGCTTCCGCTCGGCCGCCACGTCGATCGCGCCGGACAGGTCCAGCGCCACCGTCGCGCCCGCGACGGGAAGCGTGGCCGTCGCGTGGAAGGAGTCACCCTCCGGCTGCAGCTTCGCCAGCAGGCGCAGCGCCGCCTCGTGGGCCACCAGGGGCGTGCCGGCCAACTCCAGCCGCGCGGCCACCTTCTGACCCGGCTTCAGGCCCTGGTCCGCGCGGAAGCGCCGGACCTCGGTGACCACCTGCTGCAGCAGGGAGATCTCCTGCTCCGCCGCCGCGTCGCGGAAGCCGCTGTCCTTCGGCCACGCCGCCACGACCACCGACTCGCCGCCGGTCAGCGTGGTCCACAGCGCCTCGGTCACGAAGGGCACCACCGGGTGCAGCAGACGCAGCGTCACGTCCAGCACTTCGCCGAGGACCCGGCGGGTCACCTCGGCCGGACGGCCGCCCTCGGCGAGCGTGGACTTCGACAGCTCGACGTACCAGTCGAAGACCTCGTCCCAGGCGAAGTGGAACAGCGCGTCCGAGAGCCGGGCGAACTCGTAGTTGTCGTAGTGGCCGTCGACCTCGGTCACCACCGAGTTGAGCCGGGACAGGATCCACCGGTCCACCGCGCTCAGCTCGTCGACCGGCAGCTCCCCCGCCACCGTCGCACCGTTCATCAGGGCGAAGCGGGTCGCGTTCCAGATCTTGTTGGTGAAGTTCCGCGAGCCCTGGACCCAGTCCTCGCCGATCGGCACGTCCTTGCCCGGGTTGGCGCCGTTGGCCAGGGTGAACCGGACGGCGTCGGAGCCGTACTTGTCCATCCAGTCCAGCGGGTCCACCACGTTGCCGAAGGACTTCGACATCTTCTTGCCGCGCTCGTCGCGGACCAGGCCGGTCAGCGCGATGGTGTGGAACGGGACCTGACCGTCCATCGCGTACAGGCCGAACATCATCATCCGGGCGACCCAGAAGAAGATGATGTCGTGGCCGGTCAGCAGGACGTCGGTCGGGTAGAACTTCTCCAGGTCCGGGGTGCGCTCCGGCCAGCCCAGCGTTGAGAAGGGCCACAGGCCCGAGGAGAACCAGGTGTCGAGGACGTCCTCGTCCTGGCGCCAGCCCTCGCCGCTCGGCGGCTGCTCGTCCGGGCCGACGCAGACGATCTCGCCGTCCGGGCCGTACCAGACCGGGATCCGGTGGCCCCACCACAGCTGGCGCGAGATGCACCAGTCGCGCATGTTGTCGACCCACTGGAAGTAGCGGCCGGACATCTCCTCCGGGTGGATCTTCACCCGGCCGTCGCGGACCGCGTCGCCCGCGGCCTTGGCCAGCGGCTCGACCTTGACCCACCACTGCATCGACAGGCGCGGCTCGACGACCGTCTTGCAGCGCGAGCAGTGGCCGACGGCGTGGACGTAGGGGCGCTTCTCGGCGACGATGCGCCCCTGGCCGCGCAGCGCGCCCACGACCGCGTCGCGCGCCTCGAAGCGGTCCAGCCCCTCGAAGGGACCGGGGACGGTGATGATCCCGCGCTCGTCCATGACCGTGATCGCGGGCAGGTTGTGGCGCTGCCCGATCTCGAAGTCGTTCGGGTCGTGCGCCGGCGTCACCTTGACGGCGCCGGTGCCGAACTCCGGATCGACGTGCTCGTCGGCCACCACCGGGATGTGACGGTCCGTCAGCGGCAGCTTGATGAGCTTGCCGACCAGATGCCGGTACCGCTCGTCCTCGGGGTGGACGGCCACGGCGGTGTCGCCGAGCATCGTCTCGGCGCGGGTGGTGGCGACGACGATGGACTCGTCGCCCTCGCCGTAGCGGATGGAGACCAGCTCGCCGTCGCGGTCCTCGTGCTCGACCTCGATGTCGGACAACGCGGTCAGGCAGCGCGGGCACCAGTTGATGATGCGCTCGGCACGGTAGATCAGGCCGTCGTCGAAGAGCTTCTTGAAGATGGTCTGGACGGCGCGGGACAGGCCCTCGTCCATGGTGAAGCGCTCGCGCGACCAGTCCACGCCGTCGCCGAGGCGCCGCATCTGGCCGAGGATCTTGCCGCCGTACTCCTCCTTCCACTGCCACACGCGCTCGACGAAGGCCTCGCGGCCCAGGTCGTGGCGGGACTTGCCCTCCTCGGCGAGCTGCTGCTCGACCTTGTTCTGGGTGGCGATGCCGGCGTGGTCCATGCCCGGAAGCCACAGGGACTCGTAGCCCTGCATGCGCTTGCGGCGGGTCAGCGCGTCCATCAGCGTGTGCTGGAAGGCGTGCCCGAGGTGGAGCGAGCCGGTGACGTTCGGCGGCGGGATGACAATGGTGTACGCGGGCTTCTCGCTCTTGGCGTCGGCCTCGAAGTAACCGCGCTCGATCCAGCGCTCGTACAGCGGACCTTCTACCTCCGCCGGGGCGTACTGGGTCGGCAGGGTCTCGAGGGCGCTGTGGTCCCCGGCGTTCGCGGGGCGCTGGTTCATGTCGGTCACGACGCACAGTTTACGGACGCGCGAGGCATGATCACGAACCGCTTTCACCCGCTGTGGCCGCAGACTCCGCGGCAGCGGATCGGCCCGCGCACGCCGCGCCTCCGGGCGACCGGGGACCGACTGGGGTGAACTGTCCCGGTACCCAGACAGGAAGGGACGGCGACAGGTGAGCCAGGACCGGGGAGACGCCCGCCGCGCGCGGGTGGAGGCGTTGCGGACGCAGCAGGCGCGGCGCAAGCGGGCGCAGCGCAACAAGGCGATCGCCGCGGTCGTGTTCCTGGTGCTCGTCATCGGCGCCATCATCGGCGGCGTGCTGGCGAGCGAGTCGTCCCACCCCGGTGCGAACTCCGGGTCGGCCCAGTCCTTCTGCGGGAACGTCAGTTCCGGGTCCCCGAACGGCAGGCAGTGGAGCAAGGCGCCCGCCCTCACCATCGACACCTCCGCCGCCTACGCCGGGACACTGCACACGTCCTGCGGCGACGTCCCGATCCGACTGGACGCCAAGGGCGCGCCGCAGACCGTCAACAGCTTCGTGTTCCTGGCCCAGCAGCAGTACTTCGACCACACCCGCTGCCACCGGCTCACCACCAGCGGCATCTACGTCCTGCAGTGCGGCGACCCGACCGGCACGGGGAGCGGCGGCCCCGGCTACACCCTGCCGGACGAGAACCTCACCGACACGAGGATCGCCAAGGGGACCTACCCGGCCGGCACCGTCGCGATGGCGAACACCGGGCAGGCCCACACCGGCGGCTCCCAGTTCTTCCTCGTCTACCAGGACAGCCCGCTGCCGCCGAGCTACACGCCCTTCGGCACGATGACCGCCGACGGTCTGAAGCTGGTCCAGCGGATCGGCGCCAACGGCACCGCGGACGGCTCGGGCGACGGCCGGCCCAAGGACGATGTCGTGATCAACTCGGTCTCGGTCGCCAAGGGCTGAGGGTCCCCGACGGGCTGACGGGTTTTCATCGAGCCTTCAAGCAGCTCCCAGAGCCCGTGAGGAAACGGCGGGCATCGTGGGCACCATGAGGAACTCCAAGCGCCACAGCAGCCGTAAGCACTCCGCCTCCCTGAAGGGCCGTCAGCTCCCCGCCGCCGCCCCGCAGGTCCGGGTACGCCACGGCGCGGGGGCCTTCGGGCCTTCCGCCCTGGACCTCCCGCGCCGCATGTTCGAGTTCTAGGCCACCGCGCTCCGCGCGGCCTGCCGCCTGCGCGTCAGGCGCTCTTCTCGCGCCGCTCGCGCTGGGTGCGGATGTCCCGCGGCACGAGCGTCGGGTTGACGTGCTCCAGGACGACGTTCTCGTCCACCACCACGCGGGCGACGTCCTTGCGCGAGGGCACCTCGTACATCACGGACATCAGCACCTCCTCCATGATGGCGCGCAGTCCGCGCGCGCCGGTGGAGCGCTTGATGGCCTGGTCGGCGATGGCGTCCAGCGCCTCGGCGGTGAACTCCAGCTCCACGCCGTCCAGTTCGAACAGCCGCCGGTACTGCTTGACCAGCGCGTTCTTCGGCTCGGTGAGGATCTGCAGCAGCGCGTCCCGGTCGAGGTTGTGCACGCTGGTGATCACCGGCAGACGGCCGATGAACTCGGGGATCATGCCGAACTTGACCAGGTCCTCGGGCATGACGTCGCGGAACTGGTCGCTCGCGTCGATCTCGTGCTTGCTGCGGATGGTGGCGCCGAAGCCGATGCCCTTCTTGCCGGCCCGGCCCTCGATGATCCGCTCCAGACCGGAGAACGCGCCGCCCACGATGAACAGCACGTTGGTCGTGTCGATCTGGATGAACTCCTGGTGCGGGTGCTTGCGCCCGCCCTGCGGCGGCACCGAGGCCGTCGTGCCCTCCAGGATCTTCAGCAGCGCCTGCTGCACGCCCTCGCCGGAGACGTCACGCGTGATCGACGGGTTCTCGCTCTTGCGGGCGACCTTGTCGATCTCGTCGATGTAGATGATGCCGGTCTCGGCCTTCTTGACGTCGTAGTCCGCGGCCTGGATCAGCTTCAGCAGGATGTTCTCGACATCCTCGCCGACGTAGCCGGCCTCGGTCAGCGCGGTGGCGTCGGCGATGGCGAAGGGCACGTTGAGCATCCGGGCCAGGGTCTGCGCCAGCAGCGTCTTGCCGGAGCCGGTGGGGCCCAGCAGCAGGATGTTGGACTTGGCCAGCTCGATGCCGTCGTCGCGGCCGTGCTTGCCGTTCTCGCCCGCCTGCACGCGCTTGTAGTGGTTGTAGACGGCGACGGAGAGCGCCTTCTTGGCGAGCTCCTGCCCGACCACGTAGCCGTCGAGGAACTCGTAGATCTCGCGCGGCTTGGGAAGCTCCTCGAACCGGACCTCGGAGGTCTCGGCGAGCTCTTCCTCGATGATCTCGTTGCACAGGTCGATGCACTCGTCGCAGATGTACACGCCGGGCCCGGCAATGAGCTTCTTCACCTGCTTCTGGCTCTTCCCGCAGAACGAGCACTTGAGCAGGTCGCCACCGTCACCGATGCGTGCCACGAGGTGCTTCCCCTTCGCCGATGGCTCCCTTGGGGGCCGGAGCCTGGTGCTTGGTCTCCGACGGTACTCCGTCAGGACCCCCGATCCGCCGTGTTCGGCGGGCTTCCCTGTTCCGCCCTGGGCGAATCTCCGGGATTCCGGTGGTGGCCACCACGAGGGGGTGGCACTCCGGCTCCTCCGATGGTGCCAGGCTCCGCCCCCGGCTCCAAGAGCCGGGGGCGGTCCGGAGGGGTGTTGCTGGTCTCAGCACGCCCGATTTGACGCACTTTCAGACCTTGCGCCGGGCTGAACTCGGCGGCGGCTCAGGCCTCGAAGGAGGTCTTGCGGGTGGAGATGATCTGGTCGATCAGGCCGTACTCGAGCGACTCCTCAGCGGTGAGGATCTTGTCGCGCTCGATGTCGTCCGAGATCTCCTGCTGCGACTTGTGCGAGTGCTTGGCCAGCAGCACCTCCAGCAGCTCGCGCATGCGCTGGATCTCGTTGGCCTGGATCTCCAGGTCGGACACCTGGCCGCGGCCGGTCTCGGTGTACGGCTGGTGGATCAGCACGCGGGCGTTCGGCAGCGCCATGCGCTTGCCCGGCGTGCCGGCCGCCAGCAGCACCGCGGCGGCGGAGGCGGCCTGCCCCATGCACACGGTCTGGATGTCCGGCTTGACGAACTGCATGGTGTCGTAGATCGCCGTCAGCGCGGTGAAGGAACCGCCGGGCGAGTTGATGTACATGGAGATGTCCCGGTCCGGGTCCATCGACTCCAGGCAGATCAGCTGCGCCATGATGTCGTTCGCGGAGACGTCGTCCACCTGGGAGCCCAGGAAGATGATGCGCTCCTCGAACAGCTTGGCATAGGGGTCGTACTCGCGGACGCCCTGCGAGGTGCGCTCGACGAAGCGCGGGACGATGTACCGGCCCTCGGCGCGCATGTCCTCCAGGCGGCGCTCCGCCTGGGTCAGGCTGGGGATGTTGATGCCCATGATCGTGTTCCGTCCTCGGAAGGCTCGTGAAGACTCGTGATGACTCGCGTGACGAGCTGTCAGGTCTGTGCGGTGAGTGCGGTGAGTACGAGGACGCTCAGGCGCCCGTGCCGCCGCCGCCCGGCACGTTCGCCGCGCTGGACATGATGTCGTCGATCAGGCCGTACTCCTTGGCCTCCTCGGCCGTGAACCAGCGGTCGCGGTCGGAGTCCTTGTTGATCTGCTCGACGCTCTGGCCGCTGTGCTGCGCGATCAGCTCCGCCATGCGGTGCTTCATGCGGACCAGCTGCTGGGCCTGGATGCGGATGTCCGTCGCCGAGCCGCCGAGGCCGGCCGAGGGCTGGTGCATCAGGATCTCGGCGTTCGGCAGCGCGAAGCGCTTGCCCTTGGCGCCCGCGGTGAGGAGGAACTGGCCCATGGAGGCCGCCATGCCCATCGCGATCGTCACCACGTCGTTCTTGATGTACTGCATGGTGTCGTAGATCGCCATGCCCGCGGTGACCGAGCCGCCCGGGGAGTTGATGTAAAGGAAGATGTCCTTCTCCGGGTCGGCCGCCAGCAGCAGCAGCTGCGCCGTGATCTTGTTCGCGATGTCGTCGTCGACCTGCTGGCCGAGGAAGATGATGCGCTCGTTGAGCAGACGGTTGTAGACCTGGTCACCCAGCCCGCCGCCGCCGATGTCGCCAGCGGCTCGAGGGGTCGTAAGGAAAGGCGAAGTCGTCACGTTTCCACCTGCTCGTCGTCGTGGACGGCTGATTTCACCCGCCGTCAGGTAAGTCTCTAGTGGACCCTAACGCCCCGGACTGACTTGGCTATCCCCCAACTCCGCACTGTTCGCTGTCAGCGTCACGGCGCCTGCCCTGAGCGAACACGGGCATACGGCGGCACGCGAAAGGGGCCCGGGCACGGCCCGGACCCCTCACGCTGGTCTGCTCCTCGGGTCGGTCGAACGAACCGGCCGAACCGGCCGAACCGGCCGAACCGGCCGAACCGGCCGAACCCGCCTTACTCGGCGGCGTTCTCCTCGGCCTTGTCCTCGGCGGCCTCGGCAGCGGCCTCGACGGTCTCGCCGGAGGCGTCCTCGTCGTCCTCGTCCTCGAAGTCGACGACGTTGCCCTCGGTGTCGACGACCTTGGCGGCCTCGACGACCAGCGCCAGGGCCTTTCCGCGGACGACCTCACCGACGAGCAGCGGCACCTGGCCGCCCTCGACGACCTGCTGGGCGAACTGGTCCGGGGTCAGGCCCGAGCCGGCGGCGCGGCGCAGCAGGTGCTCGGTGAGCTCCTCCTGGGAGACGCTCAGCTCCTCCTTGGCGGCGATCGCGTCCAGGACGAACTGGGTCTTGATGCCCTTCTTCGCCTGCTCCTCGATCTCGGCCTCGAACTGCTCCTGGGTCTTGTCCTGCAGCTTCAGCCAGGCCTCGAGGTCCAGGCCCATCTGCGGGAGCTGGTGGTGCTCCAGGTTGTGCTTGCGGGTCTCGATCTCGTCCTTGAGCAGCTTCTCCGGGTACGGCAGCTCGACCAGCTCCATGAGCTTGTCCAGCACCTTCTCCTGGGCCTGGGTGGCCTGGTCGAACTCCTTCATGCGGGTGAGCCGCTTGCGGGAGTCCTCCTTCAGCTCCTCCAGGGTGTCGAACTCGGACGCCAGCTGCGCGAACTCGTCGTCCAGCGCCGGGAGTTCCTTCTCCTGGACGGTGGTGACGGTGACCGTCACCTCGGAGTCCTTGCCCGCGGCGGAGCCGCCCTTGAGCTCGGTGGTGAAGGTGGCGGTGCCGCCGGCCTCAAGGCCGATCACGGCGTCGTCGATGCCGTCGATCAGACGGCCGGAGCCGATCTCGTAGCTGACGCCCTTGGCGACGCCGTCCTCCGGCACCTCGCCGTCGACCTTGGCCTCCAGGTCCACCACGACGATGTCGCCGGCCTGGGCCGGGCGCTCGACGGTGTTGACCGAGGCGAAGCGGTCACGCAGCTGCTCGAGGCTCTTCTCGACGTCCTCGTCGGTCACCGTCAGCGGGTCGACCTCGACCTCGATGGCGGTGAAGTCGGGGAGCTCGACCTCGGGGCGCACGTCCACCTCGGCGGTGAACTTCAGGTCGCCGCCGTCGGCCAGGTTCTCGACACCCTCGATCTCGGTGATGTCGGGCTGGCCCAGCACGTCGACCTTGCCCTGCTCGACGGCCTGCGAGTAGAAGCGCGGAAGCGCGTCGTTGACGGCCTCCTCCAGCACGGCACCACGGCCGAAACGCTGGTCGATGACGCGAGCCGGGATCTTGCCCTTGCGGAAACCCGGAACCGTGACCTGCTGGTTGATCTTCTTGTACGCCGCGTCGAGGCTGGGCTTGAGCTCCTCGAAGGGCACCTCGACGGTGAGTCGAACCCGGGTGGGGTTCAGAGTCTCCACGGCGCTCTTCACGGTTGGGTCTCCTTGGGGGGCTTTGCGGTCAGTGTCCGCCCCGCGTCCGGGACTGCCGGAACGCGTGACGAGACGGGTGATGCGTCGGTTGCGTATCGCCCGCCGGATTCTTGGCTGTACTGCCTGGGTCCTGCGTGGTGGTGTTGCCTGCTGGTGCTGTCTGGGGGACGGCCCCGGGAGGGGACGTCAGACGTCACCAGCCAGCAATCCTACCGGTACCACAAACGGCCCCGCGCCCCGCCGCCGGTTGTCCCGCCCCGCACCCGCTGTGCGCGGCTCCGCCGCTGGTCGGAGACCTTCCTGGGCCGGCTTCGGCTCGCCTGTTCATAGGGAGCCCCGCGTTCGTCGTCGCGCTGCTCGTCGAGACGTCGCCGACTACTGGTGCTACAACCGCTACCGCCGCTGCTGAGGATTCGGTGCTGAGTATCTGGTCGGGGTGACCGGATTCGAACCGACGACCTTCCGCTCCCAAAGCGGACGCGCTACCAAACTGCGCCACACCCCGTCGCCCTGCGCGCTGCCCGCGGCTCCTGCCGTGAGCGGCTGTCGCGAAGACAGCACGTAGCGTACATGCTCCCTGGCCCCGCCCCCGGCCGATTATCCCCACCACCTCGGCGCAGGCTGGCGGGCCCGCCGAATGGTGTGTGCAATCCCCCGACCGCATCCGCTAACCTGATCCCCGAACACCCCGGGGTGATCACTGCGGGCGTAGCTCAATGGTAGAGCCCTAGTCTTCCAAACTAGCTACGCGGGTTCGATTCCCGTCGCCCGCTCCAAATGGTTCGGCCCCAGCTCAGCGGCATGATCGCTGAGCTGGGGCCGATCTTCGTTTCGGGGGTCTGGCACGCCGCGTGCCACACGCGTGCCACATCGGCTTAGATCTTGTCGTCTGGCGGGGCGTCAGGAGCCGTGCCAGTGAGGCGTCCTGAGTCTCGCTTGAGTCCGTCAAGGGCCCACGCCGCTCACGCGGCGCGGCCCGCTCCCGCTCGGGCGCGCTCCAGTCTTCGCCCCGCGCCGCCCGGCGGGGCGGACCGCAAGCGGAGGGACAGGCAGGAACCGGACTGACCAGCCTGCCAGCCAGAAGAACAGGGGATCTCCGGCACCGGGATGGCCCGGGGAAGGTGCCGACAGTGGCAGGCCGCAGGGGTGAGCGAGGGGACTGCCATCCCGACCACACTCGACCCAGGCAGAGCCAAGCGGGCTTGTGGGTCGACGGCGAACGGGATAACAGGCGGCGGGGTTTCCCGGCGGGGCGATCTACTGGGCGCCGTCAGCTGGCAGGCGCGGGCGCCACATCTTGAAGGACCAGTTCGGATCGCCGGAGAACCAGTCGACCCAGGGCCAAGGGTTCTCGCGGCGAATCGCCTTCATGACCATACTGTCGAAGTCGTCTGCCAGTTCGACGTACTCAAATTCCTGGCGGAGAAGCACCCCGATCACGTACTGATCTTCGTTGATCCAGCGAAACGAGAAGCGATCGCCCTCGGAGCTGGTACCCCAGATGAGCAGGCCGTCTGGCTCTGGGTAGTAGCGGTGGGGGAGGGTCCCGTCCTCGATCATGTCGGCGTCGTCGTCGGGCGCAGCGTTGATGAGTTCGAGCAAGCTTCGGGCGGGATCGGTGGCTGCAGGGTGGTAGAAGGTCAGGAAGTCGGCGAGGTCGCCAGTGCCGTACGCGTCCACGAATGCGCGGAAAGACTCCGGGAAGATCATCCCCTGTCGTTCCCATTCGGTCCAGATCGCTTGATCCGCGCTGTTGAATGGGGGAGGGCCCAGCTCTGCCAGCACGGCGTCCATGTCTAGTCGCACGACCTTCACGCTCCCTTCGGCTGAGCTGATGATGCCCGACGAGAGTAGGACGGACCAAGATCCGGACCAGGCACGGACCAAGACGCTCACCGCGGTGCCAGGTCGGGCCGACCGCGCAGGTCAGAGCGGAAGCCCAAGGGGTTTCCGCAGCGGCCTGTAAATCTGCTCCGACAGCAGCTACGGTCTCCGCCGGAGAAGGGATGCGCCGTGTCTGCGTGGATCAGCTTGGTCGTCGGGTGCAGCTTCGTCGTCGGCGGGATATGCGTCCTCAACGGATGGAGAGCGGCGCAGTATCTGGACCCTCGCCTGGGCGGGTGGGCGACCATGATGGGCGCGGGGTTCGTCCTCGACGGTCTGCCAAGGGTCCTTGGGTGGCCAAGCTCGATTGGCGTGATCTTCGGCTTGGTGGGGTTCGTCCTCATCGTGATCGGCGCAGTTGCGGCTCTCAAGGACATGAGAGTCTGGCGACGCAGCCGTAAGAGCGTCTGACGGCGGCTTGGAAGCTGCCTTCGTCCGGCTGGAGCGTTCAACCAACGTGCCCGTTGTGTGCCGACGGGGCGGTCAGTTACCGTCAATGACGGTCTGTCAGCTAACTATGCTGCTGCGATGGACCCAGGACTCTGCCGACTCAACGGCCTAGTGTCGCGGTTCCGGAGCATCCTGCAGGATCTCGGCCTCACGCCGGATATCGAGGTGCAGCCCGCCGACAGCTGCTGGCTGGTGTCCATCGACTGGGACGGTGACGATCCCGACGGCTCCACCTTCCTGGTCAGCCGCTTCACCGACTGGGTCCTGGCGCTTGACCCGAACGGCGAAGATCTGACCGACACCGAGTGGCCCACGTATCTGGCACTTCGAGCTACGGGCCTCAGCCGGTCACGTCCGCTGGCGTGGTGTATCGACGGCCAGTCGGTGATCTGTTTGCAGGTTATGCGGTGAGGGCGGTCGGGTTGGTGTCGTCGGTGGGTTCTCCCTCGATCGGGTGGAGGCGGCAGCGGCCGAGGATCTCGGAGCCGATGTAGCGTCGCTGCTCGGCCCATTCGTCGCTCTGCTCGGCCAAGACCGCGCCGACCAGTCGGATCACGGAGGCCCGGTCGGGGAAGATCCCGACGACGTCGGTGCGGCGGCGGATCTCCTTGTTCAGCCGTTCCTGCGGGTTGTTGCTCCAGAGCTCTTCCAGACCGTCCGCGGGAACGCGGTGAACGCCAGCAGGTCCTCGCGGGCCGTCTCCAGGTGCTCGCCCGCGGCGGGGAACTTCTCGTGCAGCGAGCCGATCACCTGGGCCATCTGCTGGTGGACCGCGTCGGCGTCGGGCTGCTCGAAGACGGTCCGCAGCAGCGTGGCGACCCATGGCTGGGCCGATTTCGGGACCTGGGTCAGCAGATTGCGGGCGTAGTGGGTTCGACAGCGCTGCCAGCTCGCGCCGGGCAGAACGCCCGCGACGGCGTCGACCAGGCCGGTGTGGGCATCGGAGACGACCAGCTGGACTCCGCTCAGCCCGCGGGCGACCAGGGAGCGCAGGAAGGCTGTCCAGCCGGCTCCGTCCTCGACGGTGGCGGTCTCCAGTCCCAGGACTTCGCGTTGGCCTTCGTTGTTGACGCCGACGGCGACCAGGCAGGCGATGTTGACCACGCGCCCGCCCTCGCGGACCTTCTGGGTCAGCGCGTCGAGCCAGACGAAGGTGTAGGGGCCGGCGTCCAGGGGCCGGTTGCGGAACTCGGCGACCCGGGAGTCCAGGTGCTTGGCCATCTCGCTGACCTGGGACTTCGACAGCTGAGTGACGCCCAGGGTCTCGGCGAGCTTCTCGACGCGACGGGTCGAGACGCCGAGCAGGTAGGCGGTGGCGACCACCGAGATCAGGGCCTGCTCGGCCCGACGCCGGCGTTCCAGCAGCCAGTGGGGGAAGTAGGAGCCGGACCGAAGCTTGGGGATCGCGAGTTCGACGGTGCCGGCACGGGTGTCCCACTCGCGCGGGCGGTATCCGTTGCGGTGGTTGACGCGTTCGTCGCTGACCTGCCCGTATTCGGCGTTGCAGAGAGCGTCGGCCTCCGCGGACATGAGCGCGTCGGCGAACGTCTTGACCATCGCGCGCAGCAGATCGGGACTCGCCGAGGCGAGGTTGGTCTCGACGAGGGCGTGCAGGGGCAGACTGTCAGGTGCGGTCATCGTGCTGGTCTCCTTCGGGCTTAGACACCTCGAAGATCAGCCGATGGCCGTTCAACTATGCGGGCACCCAACCGATTCAGAAGCAAACCCCCGAATCAGGTGGAAACCCGTACACCACTTCCCAGGACGCAACCCCTCAGCCCGTCCAAGGCGTTGAAGCAGGCGCGGCAACGTCATCGTGAACGTCGGAGCAGCCGACCCGGCCAGTTCAGATGGCGCACCCGCCTACGCCAGCACATGCCTTGGTGGCTCATTGCGCGCCGCTTCGCCGCCAAGGGGCAGAGTGACTGCGGCGATCACGAGTGGTACAACCACGATGGAAGCGTCGCCCGCTGCTATCACTGCGAAGTCGGGGAGACTGACCTCACGACAGCGCGGCAAGAGGCCACCCCCTGACAACTCGGCGCGTGCCATAGGCGTGCCAGATGGGGCGGTAGTCCACGGGGAGCAGCGGCGGGAGCTGTGCCCGACCGCAGGTCAGCGAAGTGCCAGGCCACCTAGGGTCCGAAGCCGGACTCTTCCAAACTAGCTACGCGGGTTCCATTCCCGTCGCCCTCTCCACACAGCAAAGGCCCATGCCAGGAGTGATGAACTCCGGCCCGGGCCTTTCTGCTTGAGGGGGCGTCAGAGGCTGCCGCCACCCGCGTGTCGTCTTGGATCGGTCCGCCCGTTCCCGCGCGCCATCCCCTCAATCGGCTGACCGGCTGATCGGCTGGCCGACTGATCGACCGCCAAGATCCGCGGACAGCGCAGCGTAGATGTACTCGCTGCCCCAGCGGTCCCCGTCGAGGTCGTTCTCGACCAGGTGCGCCTCCCGGCGCATCCCGAGGCGCTCGCAGACCCGCAGAGACCCGGTGTTCTCCACGTCCAGCCGTGCGTAGAGCCGGTGCACGCCGAGCGTGTCGAAGGCAAACGCGGCGAGCGCCGCGGCCGCCTCGGTCGCGTAGCCGTGGCGCTGGTGGCCGGGGTGTAGGGTCCAGCCGATCTCGGCCTGGGCGGCGCGGGCATCGGCCAGGGTGAGGCTCACCTCGCCAATGACGCCGGGCTCCTCGCGTCGGCAGACGGCGAGCGAGAGCTTGTCCCCGTCGGTGCGCCAGACCGTCCGCGCCGCGCGCTCGGCGGCAACCTGCTTGCTGCGCTCACGGGTGTGCGCCGGCCGGTACAGGTAGCGCGCCACACTCGGCAGGCCCTGGTAGGCGTACAGGTCGTCGGCGTCGTCGGGGGTGAACACGCGCAGCGACAATCGGGCCGTGGTCAGCGGCAGCAGCGCGGCGACGTCCATGCTGGCCTCCGGGGCGCAGATGGGGATCAAGTGCGGACCGATTTTCGCATCACGCCTATCCGGCAACCACGCCCTTTCAGGAGCAGCGCTCGGCAGCCGCGCTGCACCCTGAGGCGACGCAGGCCAGGAGGGTGTTCACCGACCCGCGCTGACCTCGCTCCGTTGTCCTGGCATTGGCGTTGCTCTGTTGCCTGCCCGCTGCGTCCCCGAGAGGGGTAACCAGCGGTATCCCCGGTCGGTCGTCACGTGGGAAGTCGGGAGCACGAAGGCCCCCGCCCGTTTCCTCTTCGGAGCCCGCGTCTACGAGTGCGAGTCGGCCCACTGCCTGAGTGCCTCAAAGTCGTCCGACTGCAGGCCGAGTTGTGGGTTCACGTAGTGCAACAGCGCCGGTCCCGCGTGGTGCTCGGTCACCCAGGCCCGATCGGCGTCGGAGACCTCGTCGTCCAGCCAGGCAAAGGAACAGCCCCCAGCCCACGCCACCAGCTCAGGGGTTTTCCAGAGCAGCCCGCCAGCTCGGGCACGACGTGGGGCAGACCACTCGATGCATGGCAGGGGTGGCAGGCCGAGCAGCGGAGAGATGAACGCGTTCGCCTCCTCGCCCCAGGTCGAGGCCCAGGCCAGCCGGAACGGCAGCGCGGCCAGCAACGCTCCATGCGTCGGGTTGAGCCAGACGGGCAGCGGAACCGGTGCAAGCTGCTGCCTACCCCACGCCGACAGCCGCTCGCGCTCAGCCTTCTCCCAACTCGGCGGCATCAGCCGGTACGAGCGGTATCCCGGCGGACAGTCGTGCGGCATACCGGCGAACGGGTTGAGCGGGCCGTCCACGTCCAGGAACAACCACGGCAGTTCCGCCCCCACGTCCACGGTCATGACGTGCACCCTAGTCGGCGCAGGCCACCCAGCTACGCGTGTCCCCCGCTCCATGAAGCCGATAGCCGCGCGGTCGCCAGGGGTTCCCCGTGGGTCCAGCGGACCACAAGAGCCGCTCTGTGCCCGGCTCTTGCCCACCGGCTCTCCCCGGACCGGGCTGGGCAACGGGTTGCGTCCTGGGAAGTGGTGTACGGGTTTCCACCTGATTCGGGGGTTTGCTTCTGAATCGGTTGGGTGCCCGCATAGTTGAACGGCCATCGGCTGATCTTCGAGGTGTCTAAGCCCGAAGGAGACCAGCACGATGACCGCACCTGACAGTCTGCCCCTGCACGCCCTCGTCGAGACCAACTTCGCCTCGGCGAGTCCCGATCTGCTGCGCGCGATGGTCAAGACGCTCGCCGACGCGCTCCATCGGCATACACGAGCAGACCTGTCTTGGCTCCCAAGCCCTCCCTCGGTCACGTGGTCTCATCGCTGTCGCACCCTACGCAGACGCACTGACAGGACGAGGCCGCGCGCCGATCTGGGCGCTTCTTCCCCCCACGGCAGCAGGCGCTCACTACCCTCTTGCCCGTGGAAGCATCGCCCAAGAGACCGACCTGCCCGACCTGCGGGCAACCACTCGTCAACTTGGGCCTGGTGCTCTCTCTGCGCGAAGAGGACAACCAGCGCGTGTGCCGAAACGCCTGGAGGTGCCAGGAGGGCCACCACTGCTGGCACTGGGCCGACCGACCGAACGAGCTCCTGGAAGTCTGCCCCTTCCCGCAGATCTTCCGACGTCGGTGACCTCGCCCGGCGCGTTTCGGCTGCTTTGATCCCTTCATCGACGCGCGAGCACGAAGGGCTCACGAAGGGCTCCAGGCTCAGAGCCCAGCCTTCGCGCATGGGCGAGGAGCCTCGGCGACTCCAAGGTGCTTGCGTGCACGACCGCAGCGGGGAACACGGTGGTGTTGATCCGGCCGGGGAGCCGGGCGACCAGGACCTCGACGGACTCTCGCGGATCCCGGAAGGCCATCCCGCCTTCGCGATTGAGCAGGAGCCGAGCAAACCTCCCACGAGGACTCCCATGCACTCCGCCGCTGCTGCCACGCGCCAGGACCGGAGCAGCGGCCGCCCCAACTGTCGCTTCAGTTCTGCCGCTTCGAACAGTGACAGCAAGGCCACGACGTCCTCGTCGGCGAAGCCGACCAGCCATCCCTCGGGTCCTCGCTCGGCGAGCCGCTTGCCGTTGCGCCCCAGCGCGACCCTGCCGCCGCGGGTACAGGTGAAGCGGTAGACGTCCTCCGTGTCCTCCGTCAGCGCGAAGCGCACCTCCCGACCCGACGGCGCCGCCGGCCGGGCGGAGGTCAGCCGGAAGTCGCGCCCGCCGAGGGAGCCGAGGACGACGCGGCCGGGGCTCACGGCATCCCGCAGTGTGTCGTCGAGGCGCACCAGTTCTCGTCCGTCGAGCGTGAGCCGCCAGACCTCCCAGTTCTCGGCTCGGGCCATGTAGCTGTGGTTGCGGGAGCGCGCCCGGGTCAGCTCCGCCTTCCCCAGCGGTGTTCCGACGACGGCGTGGACCTGCTCGTCCTGCGCCCGGGCGGCCCACTCCTGTCGGCTCGTCAGACGCTCGACCGAGAAGGCTCCCCTGCTCACAGCCACCTCGCTCGTTCGCGGCACCGTCCACCGCCCGTACGGCGACCCGGCCGTCATCGTCTCAGCTCCGCCCGCGCCCCCGGCAGAGGGAGAACACCTCCGCGACGTGGGCGGTGAGGGCCGGCTCCGTCGTGGCCGGGGTGACGGTCACGGAGGGCAGGCCAGCCGAGGCGGTCTCGCCGCGGAGGCGGTCGGTGAAGAGGGCGTCGCGGGTGAGCAGGTGGGTCAGGGCGCGTTCGGGGTCGCTGGTGCGGCCGGCGATGGACCAGAGGGAACCGCGGTGGGCGAAGGCGGCGCGACGGAAGTCCGGGGTGGGGAGCAGCCAGACGGCCTGGTGGGCGGGGTCGGTGAGGAGGGGAGCCACCAGGCCGGGCAGCAGGCGGAAGCCCTCGGCCAGGACCGGGGTGGTGGTGGGGAGTTGGAGCAGGTCCTCCACGATCAGGTCGAAGCCCTCGCCCGCGAACCAGTGGAAGGTCGCCAGCATCGTCTCGGGTGACCGGTCGAGCCACCGTGCGTCCATGTCCATCGCGGTGAACTCCTGCAGCAGCGGCGTGGCTTCGGGACGGGCGCGTCGGGCGTGGTCGGGCATCGCGGCGTCGGTGCCGTAGAGGTGCAGGCCGTAGCGGGCGGCGAGGTGGCGGGCGACGGTGGACTTGCCGGCACCGCTGCCGCCGCCGAGCCAGCGGACGTGGCGGAGGCGGTCCCGCAGGCGGTCAAGGTCCCCGAGGGCGCGGGCGTAGGGAGGAGTCATGGATCCGGTATAGCGTGCGGAAGCAGAATTGAACGCGTTCAAGAAGGATGCCATGATGGCCGCCATGGATGCGATGCCCGTGGTGTGGCGGGGAGTTCGGTGCGGCGTCGGGTGGTCGGCGCTCGTCGGGGCGGTGCTGGGGGCGGTGATGGCCTTCGGGGCGCTGCTGAGCGACGTCCCCGGCGGCGTGGTCGCGACGATCGTCACGGCGGGGGACATCGGACTGACGGCCACGGCCGTGGGAGCCGCCTTCGGCGTACTGCCGGGCCTCGTCGTCGGCGTGGCGCTGGCACGGTCGGCGGCCCGGACGCAGGCCCATCGGTGGGCGGCCCTCAGCGGGGGCGGAGCGTTCCTGTTGCAGAGCGCGGCCGTCGGCCTGTCGTCGGGGGTCGTCCTGGCGGTCGGCCTCGCGATGCTCGGGACGCCGACTGCGGCACTGCTGGCAGCGGTGTCGGCGAAGGCGGTGCGGGAGGGCGGAACACCGGCCAGGCGATGAGGAGTTGTCAGGCGGCCGTCGGACCGGCACCGCGTCCGGGCAGTTCGGGCACGGGCTGTGCGAGGATGCGCGCCATGAATGTCGCCGAGCGTCATCTTGCCGAGGACGAGCAGCTCGTCCATGCCACGCGCCAGCACTGGACCGAGATCTTCACGGAGTTCGTCCTCCTGGTGCTGGTACTCGCCGTCGCGGGCGGACTGTTCTGGGTGATCCCGGGTGATCAGGGCTGGGGCCGGATCGCCGACTACGTCGTGGGCGGGGCGGCACTGATCGCCGCCGTGTGGCTGTGGCTGATACCGCTGCTGAAGTGGCGCAGCACCGTCTACATCGTGACGACCAAGCGCATCTACGTGCGCTCCGGCTTCCTGACCAAGACCGGGCACAGCATCCCGCTGGGCCGGATCAACGACGTGGGCTTCCGGGCCAACCTGTGGGAGCGGATGCTGAGCGAGGGCACGCTCTTCCTCGAATCGGGCGGTGAGCACGGCATGCTGACGCTCAAGCACGTGCCCGACCCGGAGGGCCTGAAGTCGGTGATCGACCGGGCGATCGACGAGCACGAGGAAGAGCACGAGCACCGCCACGAGCGCGAGCGGGAGCCCCGGGCCGAGTCGGGGACCGAACGCGAGGGCGAGCCCAGGGCCGAGGCGCAGGCGTGACGCGCTGAGCGGGGAAGGAGCGAGCGAGCCGGTGCGGTTCCTGGTCGTCGGTGGCAGCGGGTACCTCGGTGGCGAGGTGGTGCGGCAGGCGCTGCGCGCCGGGCACGAGGTGGTCGCCACGTTCGGCCGGGCGGCCGGGGACGCTCCCGGGGCCGAGTGGCGGCGGGTGGAGCTGCGGGAGCCGGGCCCTGTGGCCGCCCTGGTGCGGGAACGGCGGCCGGACGTCGTGGTCAACTGCGCCTACCGGAAGGACGACTGGGCCGTGACGGCGGACGGCGCCGCCCGGGTCGCGGTGGCCGCGGCGGCGGGCGGGGCCGGGCTGGTGCAGGTCTCCAGCGACCTGGTGTTCCCGGGCACCGCGGCGGCCGTCGTCTTCGCGGAGGACGCTCCGCCCGCCCCCGACTCCCCCTACGGCGCGGCCAAGGCCGCCGCGGAGACCGCCGTGCGGGCCGTCCATCCCGCAGCCGCGGTGGTCCGGACGTCGCTGATCCTCGGGGACGGCAGGTCCGTGCACGAGGAGTTCGCACGGGAGTTGGCCACCGGCCGACGACCCGGCGGCGTGCTGTTCACGGACGTGGTGCGCTGCCCGGTCCATGTCGCGGACCTTGCCGCCGCGCTGCTGGAGGTGGGGACACGGGGCCTGGGCGGCGTCCTGCACGTCACCGGCCCGGAGGCGGTGAGCCGGGCCGAGCTCGGCCGCCTGATCGCCGCCCGCGAGGGCCTGAACCCGGACGCCCTCCCCACCGGCCCTGCCCCCGGCGGCCCCAGCGACATCCGCCTCGACTGCGCCCGAACGGCACGGCAACTCCGCACCCGCCTGCGCGGCGCCCGCGAGTTCCTGGCGGCCACGCCGACCTGACGGCGGGTCAGCCCACCAGCCAGGGCTCCAGGCCGGGCGGCACGGGGACCGGGAACCATACTCCGCGCAAGGCCTCGGCGAAGGCGGGGTCCCGGCGGGCCGTCGTGGTCAGCTCTGCGGCCAGCGACCCGCCATGGGCATGGACGAGGTCCTCCAGGGGTCCTGCGGCCAGCACGGCCAGGTCGCCGTCCTGGGGGCGGGCGTCCAGCAGGCGCAGGACCAGCGCGAGGGCCCGGGGGCCGCCGGCTGCGACCACCTCGGCGACCTGGTCGGCCACCGGCCGGTGGTCGTCCGCCCGCAGGCGCTCCTGGCGGGAGCCGGAGGACAGGCGGACATACTCCCACCAGGCGGCGGCTGACCCCTCGTCCTCCTCCGTCACCGCAGTTCTGCCGACTCGCCCGGGGCGAGCAGGGTCAGACGGCCCGTCAGGTCCGCGTCCGCGGCGGCGAAGGCGGTGCGGAGGTCGTCGGCGGATTCGGAGAAGTGGGCCCAGGAGTCGCAGTGCAGCGGCACAACGTGGCGGGCCTGCAGGATGCGGGCGGCTTCGACGGTGTCGGTGGCCGTGAGGGTCAGCGGAGCGTCCGGGATCAGCGGGGTACGGGCCGCGCCCGCGAAGAGGAGGGCGAGGTCGAAGGGCGGGAAGCGGTCCGCGATCTCGCGGACGACCCGCACAGAGGCGTTGTCGCCGCTGATGTAGACGGTGGGCAGGCCAGGACCGGTCAGGACGAAACCGGCCACCTCCCCCACGACGGGCTCGCAGCCCTCGGGGCCGTGCAGGGCAGGAACGCGGGTCACCGTGACGTCGCCCACCGCGTGGGACTCCCACAGGGGCAGCGCCAGTGCGGGGCCGCCCACGCGGCCGGCCGCGGAGGCGGTGGTGAGCACCAGCGGGACCTCGGCGAGGTACTGACGGCCGGTCAGGTCCAGGTTGTCGGGGTGCTGGTCGTGCGAGAGCAGGACCGCGTCCACCGTGCCCACCTGCTCCGGGGTCAGTGCCGAAGGCCGGGTCTTCTCCAGGTACCGGTCCGGACCCATGGGGTAGCGGCGCGGCTCGTCGAAGGTCGGATCGGTGAGCAGACGCAGGCCGCCGTACTCGACGAGGGCGGTGGGACCGCCGAGGGCGTGGACGCGCACCGGGGCGGACGGGGTCGCGGAGGCGGAGGTCGAAGTCACGGCAGACATCCTTCCAGTCCTTGCCCGGGCGCTCGAACGGGTACGCTCACGGAAGTTCCACATCCGGCCACGTGCCCGACACAAGCGGAGGAGGCGCCGTGCCGACCAGGCGGATCGACGAGATACGGCGTGCCGTGGTCCGTGAAATGGCGGCGCTGGGGCGGCAGTTCCACGTGGACGAGGTGGGCGGCGTGGTGCGCGGCCCCGGCCGCACGGCCGTCGCGACCCGGGAGCACTCCGACGTGACCGGCCGCCACCTCGACCTGGGCTACGTGCTCCGCCTGGGTGACGGGGCGGCACCGGTCGTCTGGGACTGCGCGGGCGGCACCGCCGCGAGCGGCCAGCAGCCCGCGCTGGAGGGCCTGGAGGGGCTCGAGAACATGGTCCGGATGTGGCGGACCACCACGGCCTCGGCCGTCGTCGAGCTGATCGAGGGCCGCGGGCTGCACGGCGACCACGTCCGCTCGGGCATCGGGGGCTGGTCGGCCGTGCAGGGCCCCGCCTGCGTCTTCGGCTTCCGCAGTGGGGAGTTGGGCGACTGGGTGGGCCGCAACCGGCTGCTGCCGCACGTCGCGACGGAGATCGCGCCGCGGCTCGACCCGGCCGAGGGCGGCCTGCACGGGGTGCGCTTCTTCTTCGGCGGCCGCGCCGGCGACGAGGTCGCCGAGGTGCGCGTGGACGGCGAGCCGGTGCCCACCGCCTCCGCGGCGCTGCGGGCGCTGGACTGGCCGCGCGGCGAACGGCTGGCCTGGGCCCGGTGTTTCGTGCTGCTCTCGCGCGAGCCGCGCCTCTTCGCCGACGCCGAGCAGGAGCCGGGCGCGCGGCCCTGGGACTCGCGGCCGACGGCGGGCCAGTGGCGCGTACCCGCCGGGCTGCTGCGGCGCTGGCTGAGCGTCTGACCCGTCCGCCGGGGCGGGCGGGCCGGGCGGGCTCAGTGGGTGAGCTGGTTGATGGTCGAGGCGATCTGGTCCACGAACTGCTGGATCGGGGACGCCGCCGACGTCTTGGCCAGGAAGAAGCCGAAGAGGACGGCCAGGATCGTGTAGCTGACCTTGATGCTCTTGTTCCTGATGAAGACGATGAGCAGGATGCCGAGCAGCACCACGGCTGAGATGGAGAAGGTCGTCACGGGCCCCACTTCCTCGTTGCTGACGTTGCCGACGTCCTTGGAGTCCGGGCAACCCGGCAGGCCGGAACTGCTGTGCCGCTCATCGGCATCGCCCCCCTGTCCTTCCTCGCCCGCCTAGCCAGTCTCTCCGGATCATGGCTTGTCGTAAAGCGGTTCCGGGTCACACTGACCGGGTCCGTTCACATTCAGCCGAGATTGACCGAAGATCGTGTGCCGCCTGCGCCGGATGTTACAACTGTGGTCTCTGCCAGGGCCATTCACAGCATCCGCGCCACTCATTCACGCCAGACCAGCAGCAGGGCGCGGTCGTCGTTGAGGTCGCGGGCCACCGTCTCGATCAGCCGCCAGGCCGAGCCGGCGAAGGAGAGGCCCATCAGCCGGTCGGCCTCCCCCATCAACCGGTCCATGCCTTCGGTGAGATCGCGGCCCGGGGCCTCCACCATCCCGTCCGTGCACAGCATCAGCACGTCGCCGTGGTCCAACTGACCGCGCACCCCTTCGAACTTGGCGCCCTCCGACGTGTCGAAGATGCCCAGCAGCGGCCCCTCGGCCTCCTTGACCTCCCAGCGGCCGGTCCCCTCGCAGCGCTGCATGCCGGGCAGGTGCCCGGCCGACAGCAGCTCGTACTCGCCCGTGTCCAGGTCCAGCACCAGGTGCACCGCGCTCGCGAAGCCCTCCTGCCAACCCTGGCGCAGCAGATAGCCGTTGGCGGCCGGCAGGAACTCGTGCGGCGGCAGCGAGCCCAGCAGGCCGCCGAAGGCCCCGGACAGCAGCAGCGCCCGCGAGCCGGCGTCCATGCCCTTGCCGGAGACGTCCGCGAGGACCACCTCCAGCGTCCGCTTCGCGGGGCCGGTGCGGGACGCCACCACGAAGTCCCCGGAGAAGGACTGGCCTCCCGCCGGGCGCAGCGCCATCTCGGCGTGCCAGCCGCCGGGCAGCGCCGGCATCCGGCTCTGCACCTTCAGCCGCTCGCGCAGGTCGAACAGCATCGACTGGCCGCCGCGCCACGGTACGCCGACCCGGGCCCGGAACTGCGCCAGCAGCAGCCCGGCCGCGCCGATCGCGCCGACCACCAGCACGGTGCCCGGCGTCACCCGGCCAGGGCCGTCGGCGTACGGGCCGCGCAGCGCCGACTCGACGGCGAGCGCGGCCGCCGAGGCCGCGTAGAGCAGCACCAGGCTGCTGGGCCGCAGCAGCAGCGCCCCGGCGAGCACCGGCAGCACCATCGCGGTGGGCGGGAACCACAGCGGCAGCAGCAGGGTCAGCACCGCGACCAGCGGTACCAGGGTGGCCAGCGCGGCGAAGGCGATCCAGTCGGAGGCGTCGCCGCGGAAGTAGTCGACTCCGGCCCGGCGCACCCTGCGTCGGGCCCGGGAGAGCGCCCTGCGCACCCGGGCCGCCGAGGTGTCCCCGGGATGGGCCGGGGCGGGGCCGTCTGCCATTCCGGCAGACCCTATCCGCACTGCCTCCGCGGAGTCGATGCGGAACTTGGCCGTTCCGTGTCGGCGCTGTCCGGATCCGGTCGTTCCTGTTCCGGTGGACGCCGCCCCGGGCACAGGAACGACTGTTGACACGCCGTCAGGCGGCCTGGCAGCCGGGGCACCAGAACAGGTTGCGCGCGGCGTGGGTCTCCGTCGCCACCGGGGACGCGCAGACGTGGCAGGGCAGGCCCGCGCGCCGGTAGACGTACACCTCGCCCCCGTGGTCGTCCACTCGCGGCGGGCGGCCCATGGCCTCCGGGGTGTGCTCGGGCCGGACGGTGTCGATCCGGCCCAGCCGGACGCCCTCGCGCATCAGCGCGACCAGGTCCGCCCAGACGGCGTCCCATTCGGCGCGGCTGAGCGACCGGCCCTCCCGGTGCGGGGCGATGCCGTGGCGGAACAGGACCTCCGCGCGGTACACGTTGCCCACGCCCGCCAGCACCTTCTGGTCCATCAGCAGCGCCGCCACCGTGGTCCGGCTGCGGCTGATGCGCGTCCAGGCCAGGTCCGGATCGGCGTCGGCGCGCAGCGGGTCGGGACCCAGCCGGGCCAGCACCGCTGACTGCTCGTCAGGAGTCACCAGGGCACAGGTGTTGGGTCCGCGCAGGTCCGCGTGGTGGCCCTGGTTCTCGACCCGCAGCCGCACCGCGCCCACCGGCGCGGGGGCGGGGGCCGGGCCGAAGCCGACCTTGCCGTAGAGGCCGAGGTGGATGTGCACGGCGCCGAGGTCCCCGAAGCCGAGGAAGAGGTGCTTGCCGGTGGCCTCCGCGCCGACCAGCGTCCGCCCGTCCAACAGCGCCGCCGAGGCGGCGAACGGTCCCTGAGGGCTCGTCACCCGCACGCGCGTTCCGGCGAAGGCGGCGCGGTACTCGGCGGCCAGGCGGTGCAGCGTGTGTCCCTCGGGCATCCGCCGAGTCTAGAACGCCGCAGGCGCACCTCCGTAACGGTGGTGCGCCTGGACGGGACGGCCGGAGCAGGGGCCGGTGCGGCTCAGTCCTGCTGCGGGTGGTGGGCCGGGATCGGCGGGAGCTCGCCGGTGGTCTCGTACTCGGTCAGCATGTCGATGCGCCGCTGGTGGCGCTCCTCGGCAGAGAACGGGGTGTTGAGGAACGCCTCGACGAAGGAGGTCGCCTCCTCCACCGAGTGCATCCGTCCGCCGATGCTGACGACGTTCGCGTTGTTGTGCTCGCGGCCCAGCGTCGCCGTCTCCAGGCTCCAGGCCAGCGCCGCGCGCACGCCCTTCACCTTGTTCGCGGCGATGGCCTCGCCGTTGCCGCTGCCGCCGATGACGACGCCCAGGGCGTCCGGGTCGGCGGCGGTGCGCTCGGCGGCGCGCAGGCAGAACGGCGGGTAGTCGTCCTGGGCGTCGTAGACGTGCGGCCCGCAGTCGACGGGCTCGTGCCCGTTCGCGGTGAGCCACTTCACCAGGTGCTCTTTGAGCTCGTAGCCGGCGTGGTCGGAACCGAGGTAGACGCGCATGGTCGTCAGTATGTCAGCAGGCCCCGGGCGCGGCTCAGCCGCGGCGGCCGATGAGCTTCCAGGCCGCCGGCAGCAGGCCCGTCGCCAAGGCGATCTTCAGCGCGTCGCCGACGAGGTACGGGTACATGCCCAGGTCCGCGGCCTTGGCCAGGGAGACGTGCAGCGAGACGGCGAGGTAGCTGACGCCGACGGCGTAGATGGCCGCGTTGCCCAGCACCATCGCGACGGCGGTGCGCAGCGGGCTGCGGTCCGCACCGCGCCGCGCCAGCGCGCCGACCAGGGCGCCGGCCAGCACGAAGCCGATCACGTAGCCGAAGGTCGCCCCGGTGCCGGAGCTGCCGCCGGCGAACCACGGCACGCCCGCCATGCCGGCCAGCAGGTACAGCGCCATCGACGCCGAACCCCGCGAGGCGCCGAGCGCGGTGCCGACGAGCAGCGCGGCGAAGGTCTGCCCGGTCACCGGCACCGGGGAGCCCGGAACCGGCACGGACAGCTGTGCGGACAGGCCGGTCAGCGCCGCACCTCCGAGGACCAGGGCGGCGTCGCGGAGGACGGCCCGGGTGCGGCCCGTGGCGGGCAGCAGGTCGGCGAGGACGGCACCGGAACGCAACGGATCGGCGGGGGCGGCGAGGCTCACGGGGCTACTCCTGGGTGTCCTGAGGGTGTGTCAGCCGTTCGATGCACGCGAATCTATCGAGCGATCGGCTCCGACGGCCTTGACGAACCTGACAAAGACGCAGGTCACACCGTTGGCGGGGAAGGCGGCGGCATCACCGTGCGCATTCGGGCGGACGCGGACCGGGATCATCGCTTCCGGATGGCGGGCAGGATTCGCACCACTCCGGACGAATCGTTCAGCCTGGTCGGATAGCGAACATGCCGTCTCACCATTCGAACCGTCTGGATCCACCGTCCCCATGAGCACCACACAGACCACGCACACCGCCCCACACCCTGAACCAGCCGCGCTGACCCACGGCCTGAAGCAGCGTCACCTCTCGATGATCGCCCTCGGCGGCGTCATCGGCGCGGGCCTGTTCGTCGGCTCGGGCGCGGGGATCGCCGCGGCGGGGCCGTCCATCGTGGTGGCCTTCGCCATCTCCGGGCTGCTGGTCATGATGATCATGCGGATGCTCGGCGAGATGGCCGCGGCCCGACCGGCCTCGGGCTCGTTCTCGGTCCACGCGGAGAAGGAGATCGCCCCCTGGGCCGGCTTCACCGCCGGGTGGATGTACTGGGTGCTGCTCTGCGTCGGCGTCGCGGTCGAGGCCATCGGCGCGGCCGGCATCGTGCACGGCTGGCTGCCCGCGGTGCCCGCCTGGATGTGGGTGGCGGTGTTCATGGCCTTCTTCTGCACGAACAACCTGGCCGCGGTCCGGAACTTCGGCGAGTTCGAGTTCTGGTTCGCCGCGGTGAAGGTGGCGGCGATCTCCGCCTTCCTGCTGCTGGGCGTCCTGGCCGTCTTCGGCGTGGTCGGCCCCGGCGCCCCCGGCCTGGGCAATCTGACGGGCGACGGCGGCTTCTTCCCCCACGGCGCGTCAGGTCTGGTGACCGGCCTGCTGGCCTCGGTCTTCGCCTACGGCGGCCTGGAGACGGTGACGATCGCCGCGGCCGAGTCCGCGGACCCCGTCCGCAGCGTCGGCCGGGCGGTGCGCACCGCGATGTGGCGGATCGCCGTCTTCTACGTCGGTTCGATGGCGGTCATCGTGACCCTGCTGCCGTGGCACGACCCCTCGGTGCTGGGCGGCCCGTACGCGGCGGTGCTCAACCACCTTGGTATCCACGCGGCGGCGCAGATCATGAACGTGGTGGTGCTGATCGCTCTGCTGAGCGCCATGAACGCGAACATCTACGGCTCGTCCCGGATGGCCTTCTCCCTGGTCGGCCGCGGCCTGGGCCCGAAGGGCCTGGCCAAGGTCTCCGGCGGAGTGCCGCGCCGGGCGGTGCTGGCCTCGTCGTCGTTCGGTTTCGTGGCGGTGCTGCTGAACTTCTGGTGGCCGGACACGGTGTTCCACTGGCTGCTGAACATGGTCGGCGCGGCGGTGCTCGTCGTCTGGGGCTTCACCTGCGTCGCGCAGCTGCGGATGCGGGCCCGACTGGAGCGGGAGGAGCCGGCCCGACTGAGCGTCAGGATGTGGGGCTTCCCCTGGCTCACGTGGGCGACGCTGGTCGCCGTGGCGACGATCCTGGCCCTGATGCTGCGGGACCAGGCGGACCGCGTCCAACTTGCCGCGACCGCGGCCCTGGCCGTCGCCCTCAGCGCGGCGGGTTGGCTCCGCCAGCACCGCTCCGGCGGCGCAGCCGCCTGAAGGGGCGCGAAGGAACTCCGCGGCCGGCCCACCACTCACGGAGGTTCGACCCGTTGATCGGGGACGGACCTCCCCGAGTGGTGTGTTGCTCGCGCAGTTCCCCACGCCCCTTGCGGCCGCGCCGCCCGCCTGGCGGGGGTGGGGTGCTGTCAGTCGAAGGACGGGCCGGCCGTGCGGGTGCGCTTGATCTCGTAGAAGCCGGGCGTCGACGCCACCAGCAGCGTGCCGTCCCACAGCCGCGCCGCGGCCTCGCCGCGCGGGGTCGGGGTGACCACGGGACCGAAGAAGGCGACACGCTCGCCGTCCGCGCCCGGCACCGCGATCACCGGGGTGCCGACGTCCTCGCCGACGAGCGAGATGCCCTCCTTGTGCGAGGCCCGCAACAGGTCGTCGTACGCGTCCGTGTCCGCCGCGTCGGCGAGTTCGCGGGGCAGGCCGGCCTCGTCGAGCGCGGCCTCGATCGTCTCCCGGGTGCGCGGCTCCGCGTTGTTGTGGAAGCGGGTGCCCAACGCTGTGTAGAGACGGCCCAGCACCTCGTCCCCGTGCTCCGCGGCAGCGGCGATGCAGACCCGCACGGGGCCCCACGCCTCGTCCAGGAACTTGCGGTACTGCTCCGGCAGCTCCCGCCCCTCGTTGAGCACGGCGAGGCTCATCACGTGCCAGGCCACCCGGACCGGGCGCTGCTGCTCGACCTCCAGCATCCAGCGGGACGTCATCCACGCCCAGGGACACAGCGGGTCGAACCAGAAATCAGCCGTCACGACCGGCGTCTCCTGGGCTGCCGTCATTGCACACTCCTGCCTGAACAGACTGAAAGGAACTGACACGTAGTCATCCCCCACAACACTGCCGGTCCGCCACGGATTCCCGGGCGACCCCCCGTGAAAGGATGCGGTGACAGGACTCGAACGTTAGGGAGTGGCGCAGTGCCCGGGAGCAACCTCACCCGCGACGAAGCCCGTGAGCGGGCCCGCATCCTCAGCGTGGACGGCTACGACGTCCATCTGGACCTGAGGTCCGCCCTCGGCGACAGCGGGCGGTTCCGCTCCCGTACCGTGCTGCGTTTCCGCTGCGCCGAGCCGGGCGCGCACTCCTTCGCCGACCTGATCGCCTCCGAGGTGCACCGGGTCGAGCTGAACGGACGCGAGCTCGACCCGGCCGAGGTCTTCGACGGCTCGCGCGTCCTGCTGCCGTCCCTGGCCGCCGAGAACACGCTGACCGTGGACGCCGACTGCGCCTACAGCCACACCGGCGAGGGCCTGCACCGCTTCGTCGACCCGGTCGACGGGGAGGTCTACCTCTACACGCACTACGAGCCCGCCGACGCCCGCCGGGTCTTCACCAACTTCGAACAGCCCGACCTGAAGGCCCCGTTCAGCTTCAAGGTGACCGCCCCGGCCGACTGGCAGGTGCTGGCCAACTCCCCCGCCGGCGGCGACCCGCTGCCGGTCGAGGGCGACGACTCCGCGCTCACCTGGGAGTTCGCCCCCACGCCACGGATCTCCACCTACATCACCGCCGTCGTCGCGGGCCCCTACCACGTGGCCACCGACACCTGGAGCCGCCTGCTCTACGACGGCCGCACCACGCTGGACGTCCCGCTCCGAGCGCTGTGCCGCAAGTCGCTGGCGCCCTACTTCGACAGCGACGAGATCTTCACCGTCACCCGGCAGGGCCTCGACTTCTTCCACGACGAGTTCGACTACCCGTACCCCTTCGGCAAGTACGACCAGGCCTTCGTCCCCGAGTACAACATCGGCGCGATGGAGAACCCCGGACTGGTCACCTTCCGCGAGGAGTTCATCTACCGCTCGAAGGTCACCGAGGCCGCGTACGAGTCGCGGGCCAACGTCATCCTGCACGAGATGGCCCACATGTGGTTCGGCGACCTGGTCACCCCGCAGTGGTGGGACGACCTGTGGCTCAAGGAGTCCTTCGCCGACTTCATGGGCGCGTTCAGCCAGGTCGCCGCCACCCGCTACCAGGCCGGCTGGATCACCTTCGCCAACCGCCGCAAGGCGTGGGCCTACCGGCAGGACCAGCTGCCCACCACGCACCCGATCACCGCCGACATCCGCGACCTCGAGGACGCCAAGCTCAACTTCGACGGCATCACCTACGCCAAGGGCGCGTCGGTGCTCAAGCAGCTCGTCGCCTACGTCGGCCGGGACGCCTTCTTCGAGGGCGCGCGGCGCTACTTCAAGCGCCACGCGTTCGGCAACACCACGCTGGACGACCTGCTCGCCGTCCTCGCCGAGACCTCCGGCCGCGGTTCCGAGGCCATGGCCGAGTGGTCCCGCGCCTGGCTGCAGACCGCCGGCGTCAACGCGCTCACCCCGGAGCTGACGGCGGATCAGGACGGCCGGATCGCCTCCTTCGCCGTCCTCCAGGAGGCCGACCCCGCGCACCCCGTGCTCCGGCCGCACCGCATCGCCATCGGCCTGTACAGCCGCACCGCGGACGGGGAGCTGGTCCGCACCGACCAGATCGAGACCGACGTCCGCCCCGAAGCCCGGACCGAGGTACCGGAGCTGGCCGGCCGGGAGCGGCCCGACCTGGTCCTGGTCAACGACGCCGACCTGACCTACTGCAAGATCCGCTTCGACGCCGCCTCGCTGGACACCCTGCGCTCGTCGCTCGGCTCGCTCACCGACCCGCTGGCCCGCGCCCTCGCCTGGTCCGCGCTGTGGAACCTCACGCGTGACGGCCTGCTGCCCGCCCGCGACTACCTCGCCCTGGTGCTGCGCTTCGCCGGGCAGGAGAGCGACATCGGCGTCCTGCAGCAGCTGCACCTCAACGCGTCCGCCACGCTGGACTCCTACGTCGCCCCTGCCGCCCGTGGCACCGCCGGACGCGAGCTGGCCGCCGGCGCCGCGCGCGAGCTGCGCGCCGCCGCTCCTGGCAGCGACCAGCAGCTCGCCTGGGCCCGCTTCCTCGCCGCCACGGCGGACGCGACGGCGGGCGGCGTGGCGGACGCGACGGCGGATCGGGCCGAAGGCGGGGACGGTGTGGGCGACGGCGCCGAACTGGCGCTCGTGGCCGGCCTGCTGGCCGGCACCGAGCGGATCGACGGCCTTGAGATCGACCAGGAGCTGCGCTGGGCCCTCACCCAGTGCCTCGCCGCCGCCGGCCTCGCCGGCACGGACGCCATCGAGGCCGAGCTCGCCCGCGACAACACCGCCAGCGGCCAGCGCCTGGCCACCCAGGCCCGCGCGGCGCTGCCCACCGCCGAGGCCAAGTCCCAGGCCTGGCACCGCGTCATGGACCGCGACGACCTGCCCAACGCCCTGGTGGAGGCGAACGCCTCGGGCTTCCAGCAGGCCGGCCGCCGGGAACTCCTCGAACCGTACGTGGAGCCGTACTTCGAGATCCTGGAGAAGGTCTGGGCCGAGCGCACCATCGAGAACGCGATGCGCATCGTCCGCGGCTTCTTCCCCGCCCTGGTCGGCTCGGAGCAGGTCCTCGCCCGCACCGACGCCTGGCTCGACGAGCACGCCGACGCCGCGCCGGCACTGCGTCGCCTGGTCCTCGAGTGCCGCGACGACCTGGCCCGCGCGCTCAGGGCGCAGGCGGCGGACAGGCCCGAGGGGTCGTCCTGACGGGGCACCGAGGGGTCCTGAGGGGGCCCTGCGGGGTCCGCCGGATCCCACACCGGGCCTGACAGGCCGTCAGCGCCAGGCCATGCGCCTGCTCCAGCGGCATGTTCGCGTTCGCGTGTCCCGGCCCTCTACGATGCCTGACGCGATCAACGTAAGAGTGGCGTAAAGCGGATCAGTCACAGCAGAACCAGATAATCGGAAAGGTGCGGGGGATGTCCGACACCACACCGGGTCCCGGTGCTCCAGGAGCAGCGGCCGGCCCGGCCGGCCCGGGCGGTGCCAACCAGCATGGGGCAGCGCCGGGTTCAGCAGGGCCGGGTCCCCAGGACCAGCCTCCTTACGGGTACCCGCCGCCGCCCCCGGGCTACGCGCCCACGGAACTGAGCAAGGGTCCCGCGATGCCGGGCCAGGCGGCCCAGGCCACAGGCGCAGCGGCGGGACAGCCTGGTGCCCAGCCCGGTGGCGGGCACGCGGGTGGCGGGCAGGTGAGCGGTCTTCCGCCGCAGCAGTCCGGGTGGGCCTACGCCCCTACGCAGACCTCGCCGCAGGCCCAGCCCGGTCCTGGCGGCTACGGCTACCCGGCACAGCAGGGGCAGCCGGCTCCGCAGGGACAGCAGGCTCCGCCGATGCAGCCCGGTTACGCGCCGACCCCGGCGCCCGGATGGCCGCAGCAGCAGGGCTACGCTCAACCGGGTTACCCGCAGGCGCAGCCGGGTACGCAGGCGCAGCCGGGTACGCAGCCCGGGTACGCCTACCCGCGGCAGGGCCAGCCCCAGCCCGGCTACCCGCAACAGCCCGGCGGCGCCTACCCGATGGGCCCCTACCCCGGCCGTCCGGGCGGCACCGGCCGCCGGCTCAACGCCGGCTGGATCAGCGCCCTGGTCATCGTCGGCGTGCTCGTCATCGCCATCGTCGTCCTGGCCTTCACCGTCTTCAGCGGCGGAGGCGACAACGGCAAGGGCGGCGCGGCCATGACCAAGGACTGGTCCGCGCCCTCCACCGGGGACAACGACCAGCTCGTCGGCAGCTGGCTCACCGACAAGCTGCTGATCCGAGCCAGCAGCGGCGAGGGCGTCACCGCCTACAACCTCGACGGCGGCACCAAGGCCTGGACCGTCACCCCGCCCTCGACCGGCGGCGGCAAGGTCCCCTGCGCGATGTCGTCCAACCTGTCGAGCAAGGGCATCGGCACGATCGCCTTCGGGACCGACAGCCACTCCTGCACCGTCATGACCGGTGTGGACGCGGCGACCGGCAAGGTGCTGTGGTCCATCCCGCTCACCAACTCCGAGCACACGACGGCGATGAGCGCCCAGACGTACATCCAGGGCGACGTGGCCACCATCGTCGGCGCCACCGTCCTCGGTGGCGTCAAGGTGGACACCGGCGCGACCGTCTGGGGCTACCACGCCCGCGGCGACTACTGCAACGTCTACGACTACGGCGCCCCGGGCGTCGTCCTGGTCGACGACTACTGCGCGGACAGGGACTCCGACCCGTATACCCTGACCGCCTACGACGGCGCGACCGGCCGGAAGCTGTGGCAGAAGTCCACCAAGGACCACACGGACGTCCGCGACGTCTACTCGGCCTCGCCGATCATCGCCTCGATCAGCCAGACCGGCGAGGACTCGGTCGTGCAGTTCGACGCCGGCGGCAACAGCAAGAAGCTGTCCACGGGCAACCTGGAACTGAGCATCGGCAACAGCGTCTCGGACGACCGGGTGGCCCGCCTGGTGGACAACGGCAAGACGCTGATCGTCCCGACGCGGGGCAGCGACGACATCTCGTCGGTCACCGCCTTCGACCTCGCCACGGGCAACAAGCTCTGGAGCTACGACGGCGAGAGCCACCACGGCGCGGCCCTGGCGGACGACAACGGCGACGGCAAGCTCTACGCCGTCTCCACCGGCAGCTACAGCGGCGTCCCGCACGTGGTCACCCTCGACCCGGCCACGGGCAAGTCCACCGTCCTGAGCGAACTGCCGACCGGCACGGACGGCTGGACCTTCACCTACGGCACGGTCTACATCCTCCCGGACGGCCGGCTGGCGGTGCTCAACGACACGTCGCTGAGCGACGGGTCGGTCGTGGTCTACAAGAAGAAGTAGTGGTGGTGGCGGCGTTGGCGTTGGTCGTGGACAGGCGGCCGGCGTTCTGAGCGGACGTGAGAGGGCCCGGACGGATGGAATCCGTCCG
>NZ_JBHSQJ010000078.1:49031-53146 GCF_042658505.1 Streptacidiphilus monticola
ATCCGTCCGGGCCCTCTCACGTGGTGCCCGCTGCCGTTCGTCTACCGGGCGTTGGGGTCCTGGTAGTTCGGCAGGTTCGAGTACTGCTGGTTCGGCGGGTACTGACCGCCGCCCTGGGCGTGCGGGGGCTGTGACTGGTAGTACTGCTGCGGCGGCTGGTAGGGCTGCTGACCGCCGTATCCGGCACCAGGCCCTCCAGGGCCGAACCCGCCTTGCGGGGGCTGCCCCGCCCCGGCGGAGCGGCGGCGGCTGCGCCGACGCAGCACGATCACCAGCACGACGATCGCGAAGACGACGAGCGCCACGCCTCCGGCGAGCGCGACGAGCGCCTTGCTGCCGCTGCTGCTCCCGGAACTTGCCTGGCTTCCCCCCGAGTTGGACCCGCTCCCGTTCCCGGCTCCACCGGCGGAGCCGGAGGACGGGCTGGCCGAGGAGTCGCTGTACAGCCGCTTGGACTGAGGCAGCGGGCCGGCCTTGGGGCCGGGGTCGATGTTCTTGGCGACGGTGGCGGTGGCGATGCCGTAGCCGTAGTGGTCGTTCCAACCCTTCTGGCCGGGGCCGGGGTTGGCCATCTTGATCATGTAGTTGATCGTCTGCCCCTGCGTGAAGTCCGGGTGCGCGGACCGCACGAGAGCGGCGATGCCGGAGACGAAGGCAGTGGCGTAGGAGGTTCCGTCACCCTTGTACATCTGGGTGTCGGATCCGTTGCTATCCCGGACGATGTTGGTGGCAGGGCCCATGAGGACGAGGTGCTTGCCGTAGCTGGAACCACTCCACAGCTGGGCGTTCTCGTCGACGCCGCCGACGGAGACCACGCCGGGATAGGAAGCGGGATATTCGTCCTCGTCGATTCCTGCGTTGCCAGCGGCTGCGACGACGACCACATCGTGCTGCTCGGCATAGGCGATGGCATCTTCCTCGACCGGGTCTCCGGTCCCCGCCTGGCCAAGTGAGAGGTTGATGACCTTGGCGCCGTGGTCGACGGCATAGCGAATACCCTTGTCCACCGCCCAAGTCTGGGTGGGCTCACCTACACCGATTGGAAGGATCTTGGCGTCCGGCGCAACGCCCATGATCCCGTCCTGCTCACCAGCTCCATGGCCGTGGCCGGCGATGAGGCTCGCTAGACCCGTCCCGTGTCCCTCCGGCGAGTAATCCTTCTGCCCGTTGCCGCCGTGAACGTAGTCCACGCCTGACAGCACCTGACCATGGAGGTCAAGATGGGAGGCCCGGACGCCGGAGTCGATGACGGCGACGATCACGCCCTTGCCCTTGGAATGCGGCCAGACCTTGGTGCTCAATTCGTAAGCCTTGAGCGGCCACTGTGCGGCCCTCGCTCCGTCGTTCGCTTGGGCGGCAGGCGAGACGCCGAGAACCAGGGCTCCCGCCAACACCGCACCGCCGACTGCACGCAGTGCTTGCGCGAAGCCCATTCGGTTCCCCTTCGTCCGGACCTCAGAAGTCAATCACGTTGGGGTTCGGCTCCCCGTCGACATCCCAGGTCTCTTCGTCCTCGACAAGATAACCGGCTCGGGCCTTGCGCTTCTTCTTGCTGGAGTTGCCACGGCCGAGACCGCCCATCCCCATGCCCATGCCGGTGCCACCGCGCTCACCTGACGCGGCTTCAGCAGCTGCGCGCTCCTTGGCCGCTGCAAGGCGGGCGTTGCGAGCCGCCAGTGCTTCCTCGCTCTCGGCTCCTGCTCCAAGGGCGCCTTCGCCGGCTGCTCCGCCGAGTCGGCTGCCGCGACGACCGCCACCCAGAACCCCCCCTTCGCCTGCGCCGCCGGTCCCAAGGGGACCCATGCCACCGTAGAGGCCGCCGTGCGCGCCGTTCGCGGCACCGCCACCGCCGCCGTCACCGAGTCCGATGCCGTGGTAGTTGGGGTCTCCACCGGTGCCGTGGTCGAGCCCGCCACCGCTGTGGGGGCCGCCCGGCCCGCCGTCGATGGTGGTCGTCGGGTTGGGGACATTTCCGCCGCCGCTGCCGCCGTGGATGCCGCCCGTGGGGTCGGTCGGGTAGTGCGTGGTTCCGCCTGTGCCGGGGTCGCGCACGCCGGTGACTCCGCCGTGGCCGCCGGGGTCACCACCGTGGCCGGTCACCATGCCTTCGTGCTTGGGCGACGTGCTGGTTCCCCCGGAGCTCCCCACCGGTTGATAGGTCTTGCTCGGTGCGGGAGGCCATACGCCACCGTCACCGCCGCGGACGGGACGCTCGTCCAACTTGGCAGATGCTTCGTTGTACTTCGTCCCCAGCTTCTCCATGACGACGACGGCCTGTTGGTGGGCCTCCTCGTTCGCGGAGAGTTGGCCGCCGTCCTTCTTGAGCGCCGCCTCAAGTCCGTACTGGGCCGCGTCCTGCTTGAACTGCCAGTCCTGCCGCTCACTCGTCAAAGCCCGACTACCCCGATCCCAAAGGCTGGGCTCGTCGGGCATGTTGTTCTTGGCCTCTTGGAGCGCGAACGCGGCGTCAGACATGGCCGCCGACGCGTTCTGGGCGTACTGCGCCCCGTTAGTCAGACTCGTGTGCAGGTTGGTTGCATTGGTCCGGAACGCCTCGGCGGAGTCGCCGGACCAGTTCTCGAGCAGGTTGTTGACGTGAGTCTTGAGCTGGCCTGCCGTCTCATTCAGCGAGTCGTGGATCGCCGTCCAGCGTGCGGCGACGTTGTGCATCGCCTCAGGATCGGTGTGCATGATCATGTTACGGAGGCCCTTGAGGCCGCCACCGTGCGACTCGAAGTCAGTGGTGAAGCCACCATGGCCCGGCTGGCTGCCGCCGCGGTGCTGCTGCTCGACCGACTTCCACTGGTTGTCGGCCTGCTGCTGCTGTTGCTGCTGGTACTGGTAGATCTGCTGCTCAGCGGTGGGGTCGTAGTAGGTCATCAGTGCGCCCCGAAGCCGCCCGCAGCCGCCTGCTCGTGCTGCGAGTAGGCGTTGTGCGCGCTGTTGGTCTTGTCCGTGAACTCCTGGATCATCGCCTGCAGGGTCTTGATCATGTTGCGGATCGACTCCTGCATGTTGTCGTGCGCCTTGTGCAGGAAGCCTGCTTCCAGGAAGTGCTCGTTGCCGAGCTGGTTGCGCGTCAGGTTCACGTCGTAGGTGGCGGTGCAGTGCGCGCCGTCCATGTCCTCGACGAGGCCCTGAAGCTTCGTCACGGTGTCCTTCAAGTACTGGAGATCGACCTCGTACCCGGTGCCCATCAGTCGGCTCCCCCTGCCTTCTCGCTCGCCCGTCACACTTGTCGTTCGGCCAACAAACAGACACATGATAGGAGAACCGGGATCAGTTCCACACGCCCCCCGTCCGTATGCGGAGGACGGTCGTCCATACGGCGCGGCAGACCTGGAAGCCTCGGACATTCCCTTGCAGGCTGGCAGTGGTGACGACCGGTCAGGAGCGACGGCTGGCTCAGGGCGGGGCGGCCTACGGTCGCCGACCACTCGGAGCCCCAGTTGCCACCGTCCTGCATCGCGCCGACCTTTCCGGCTTCGGCACCTCCGCATCGAAGCCGACCAGCACGACGGGAGGGTGGGTCGAGGCCGTGCTCACTGCGTCTGGTCCCTCGCCGGCATCGGCTTCTCGAGTCCTTCCGCGCCGCCGAGATGAATAGCAATCCACGGGATAAGCACCACGCACAGAACGCAATGAGAAAATGACGCAATTTCACGGATGGAGCTGAGCGGGAAGGTGCGGCTCGCCTTAGATTTTCGCGGGACGTTTGCAACGGCATTCGCCGTTGGGCGGGGCCGGGGTGCGTGCTGCTCGCTCCGCTCGCGGAAAAGACGCGACCACGGCAGCGGGCGCGGGGCGGGCGTCGTCGTCGGCCTGCGGGACGGGCGGGCGTCGGGCGTCGGGCGGGTGCGGAAACGTTTTACCGGGACGCCCGGAAAATACCCGGGAAATAGTGCCGGAAATGCCTTGCGGGGCGGCCGGGAACGGGTCCATAATTGTTCCATGGACGCCTCGATGTACGGGGGCGAGGGTGAGATGACCAAGGCGTCCGGCGCTGTCCCGGAGGCCCCGTCCCCCGCCTGGACCGCCCCCTTCCAACCTCCTGTTTCTGCTCCTTCGGCTTTGGCGGTGGATCCGCTGGCCTGCCTGCCCGGGGTCCGGGCGGT